>DATGVC010000001.1:0-5367 GCA_035300745.1 Gemmatimonadales bacterium
CGAATCGGAACGCGGCGGCTCCTGGTTGCGCTGCGGTATCGGCGACAAGCTCCATTTGACGCGTGCGGGGATCGTAACGGGCAAATCCCATGTGCTCCCAGGGTACCAGCTGGCGCGTCAGCTCCTGCACCCGCTGGAAGCTGTGGCTCAACGTGAGCTCGGCGGCGATGACCTGGGCGAGCCGCTGAATCAGGTGCAGCTCATCGGCGCGCACGCCCAGACGCAGCACCTTGAGACTGCCCCATGTCGCGAGGGCTAACGCGCCCGTGAGCAAGGCCCGCGTCTCGCCGGGGATGATGGCGTGTGCGAGGGCCAGCCAGCCCAGCGCGAGCGCGGCCGAGACGAGATAGACGATCGACTCCCAGCGCAGCGTGAGCCGTGCATCCACCCACGCGATCGTTTGTCCGAGAGCGAGCTCCAGGTAGAACGTGCCGTTCACGATGATCGGCAACAACACCGTCGTGAGCGCGATGACCCAGGCGTTGTCCGCCGACAGTGCCGCGGCTCCGGCCGCGCCGCTCAAGCGGGCGTACATCAAGCCGACGAATGTCGACCCCGCCGTCAGATGCGCCGCGTTCCCCAGCGCCGCGCGGAGCGGCAGGCGGCGCAGCAGCACGTCGCCCGCGAGCATCGCAAAAGGTGCCACGATGGCGGCGAACGCCCAGCCACGGCTGAGGATCGCGAACAGCATGACGCCCAGGACGTATGAGGAAAAGCCGTTGCCGGGGAGCGCGATGCCGTAACGGCGTGTGACGGCGGCGACGAGGATGAGCAAGGCGCCGGCCAGCGGCAGATTTTCGCCCGCCGGCACGCGGCCGTTGACGTAGGCAGCGAGCCCGGCGCCGAAACTGACGATTGCGGCGAGCGAAACCGCGACGCGGACCACGAGCGCCGGTGCGGTCGAGAATCGCGAGAGGAGCCGCATAACGCTGTGGCGCAAGGTCGGCGCCGTGGCGCGGTGTGTCAAGCGCGACTATCGTTCACGCCATGACCGTCACAATCGAATACTGCGTCATTTGAAACTACGAACCTCGGGCCACCGGTCTGGCGGCCGAAATCCGCGATGCCTATCCGCACGCTGAGGTGCGGCTGATTCAATCCTCCGGCGGCGTGTTCGAAGTGGACGTCGACGGGCGACGCGTGTACTCCAAAAAAAGCACGAAGCGCCACGCCGAAGCGGGTGAAGTGGTGCGGCTGATTCGCGAGGCGGCCGCCGGCAAGCGGTGAGAATTGCGATCTCCACCGGTGGCGGTGACGCGCCAGGGCTGAATGCCGTCATCCGCGCCGTGGTCCTCAGCGCGGTGCATCGCGGCTGGGAATGCGTGGGGATCAAACGGGGGTTCGCCAGCTTGCTCGGCGAGTCCGAGTTCATGCCGCTCGGCCCGCAGGAAGTCCGTGGCATCACCCACCTTGGCGGCACGATCCTCGGGACGTCGAATCGCGGCAATCCACTCAAATGGCGCATGCAGCGGCCCGACGGCTCGTGGGAGGAGCGCGACCGCACGCAAGAGCTGCTCGACTCCTTCCGCGCGAATCGTCTCGACGCCCTGGTTGCGATCGGCGGCGAGGGCACACTCGGTATCGTCCTAAGCCTGTTCAAAAAGGGCCTCCCCGTAGTCGGCGTTCCCAAGACGATCGACAACGACGTAGGCGGAACCGTCGCCACGTTCGGATTCGACACCGCCGTCGCGACCGCGACCGACGCGATCGACAAGGTGCACACCACGGCGGAAAGCCACGAGCGCGTGATGGTCGTCGAGGTCATGGGCCGCTACGCGGGGTTCATTGCGCTCAACTCGGGGATCGCCGGCTCAGCCGACGTCATTCTGATTCCCGAGATCCCGTTCGATATTGACAAGGTCTGCGACAAGATCCGGCGCCGCGAAGCCGAGGGCCGCCATTTCAGCATTGTGGTGACGGCGGAAGGCGCCGTACCCAAGGGCGGCACGGCGTCGCTCGTCGACCCCGCGCACGAGCGCCTCGGCGGCATCGCCGACAAAGTGGCCCACTCGATCGAGCAAATGACGGGGAAAGAGACGCGCTCGTTAGTGCTTGGACATCTGCAGCGAGGTGGCGGCCCGACGACCTTCGATCGAATGCTTGCGCTGCGCTTCGGGGCGGCCGCCGTCCGCCTGGTCGCCGAGCGTCAGTTCGGGATGATGGTCGCGTTACAGCCGCCGCGCATCGTCGCGGTGCCGCTGGAAGAGGCGCTCGCAACTCCTCGCCGCGTGCCGCTCGACTCCGACAGCATCGCGACGGCGAGAGACCTCGGTGTCAGTTTCGGGGACTGACGTAGCCAACCCGGGTTTGGGCTTGGGCGACGCCAGTAGCGAGACCGAACAAGAGTCCGGCGAGAACGACGATGCGTTTCATGGTTGCCTCCTTAGCCGCGCAATGGACGCGTCTATATTCCTTTAGTGCGTACCTCCCGCGACCATTTCCTCCCCCCCGATCCACAGGCATTTCTCGCAGCTGAACCGCCCACGGGGCGGGTCATCGTCATTGCCCCGACACGGGCAGCCTGCGAGACGATCGAATTAGCGCTGCGACTCACGCTCGAGACGCTGCTCCAGCGCGAGCACGGGGACGACATTCGACGCCTTGCCGGATCAGGCCAGGGGTTTGGGATCGTGGCGGGTACCGGCACAGGCAAGACGCTCGCGATCCGCAGCATGGCGGAAACCATTCTCAAAGCGCCGCTGAAGGTCGGCGTCGTCAATCGCGAGCGCGAAGCGACACCCGAGACCCCGACCTGGAACGTCGTCATCGTCACCACCGGCATCGCGCGTCGCTGGTTCCAGGATGGCCTCATCACCGCGCAGGACACGCTCGTCGTCGACGAAATCCACCAGACGTCCGCCGAGATGGAGCTGTGCCTGGCGCTCGGCAAGCGGGCGCGTTGCCGCTTCATCTGGCTCTCCGCGACGGTGGATCCCAGTTTCTATTCGGACTATCTGGCTTCCGCTGAGACTCTGGAGACCCGGGCGTTCGATCCCGCCAAGGCTGCGCAGGTCAACATCCTGGCGGAGCAGCCCCTCGAGTTCTTGAACGATCGTTTCATAAAGCGGGTCATGCGCGAGCGTCGCGGCGTGGCGGTCTTCGTCCCGACTCGTGCCGAAGTCGAGCAGATCGCGAAAGAGCTTGGCGACCGGTGGCCCAATTTGGCGACCGCCTTTTATCACGGCGGCGAGCCGATTCGTGTCATTCGACCTTTTCTTGACGGTTTGGTCAAACGGCCATTCCTGCTTGCCATGACGGCTGCGGGGCAGTCAGCGCTCAATATCCGCGGACTCGATACAGTCGTGATCTACGATGCCCGCTACACGAATGTGGTGGAGCGCGGCAAGAACGTGCTGACACGAGCATACCTCGGGGCCAACGAGATTCTTCAGATGGCTGGCAGGGTGCATGGACGGGTCCAACACGGAGAGGTCTACATCCTGAGCGACCGCGACCTGGCGTTTGAGGATCTCCGGCCGACGGCTCCCGAATTCCAACTCGCGGGCGACGCGGAGCGTGTAGCCATCACTTGTGCTGCGATCGGCGTCGACGCCACGGAGCTCGACTTGCCGGTGCCGCTCGATCGCCGCGCCTATCGCGACAGCGTGGAGCTCCTCACCGAACGGGGGCTCATAGAGCATGGCAGGTTAACGAGTTACGGCCGCGACGTCGAGGCAATGCCGGTCGAGCGGCCGTGGGGAGAGCTGCTCTATCACGCCGAGCCGCCACTCGTTCCGCTCGTTGCCGTTGCCTCGAACATCGAGTCGCTGCATCGCATGACTCGAGAGGAGCGGCAGCTCGGCGGCCTCATCGTGCCGGGTTCCGATCATATCACGGCGTACAACGTGTACGCCGAGGCCGTGAACAAGTACGGGTACCTTGGCGAAGTCTATGGCCTGCCGCGCCACCTGTTTCGCGAAGACGACATCGAGCGCTGGGCTGAGGAGCGGGGCGTGCTCGTGAAGGCGATCGAAGACATCGCTCTGGGTACGGCCTCCGTCTTTCGTCAACTGGAGCTCCCCTTGCCGGCCAAACTGCCCTACGGCGACCGGAAAACGCTCGAGCTTTTTGCTGACCTGTTGGCCAAGATCATGCCTTTCGATCTCGTGATTGACGAGCAGACCGCCGACGGACGCGAGGCGCGGGTGAGCCGCAGCTCGGTCTGCGGCAGCTGGGGTGCGATTGCCGGATCGCTTCGCTACTTCGCCGACCGCTTCGGTGTCCCGCGAGCGAGCATCGAGGGAACGCAGATCCCTGAGCGTGCCATCCGGCGGTACGCGCGTAGAGGTCGACCCGACGTCGTGTTCGAGCGCCAGCGACGGCGCGAAGGACTCATGATCGTGCACACGGTGGAATATTTCGGCTTCACGCTCGACCGGGAAGTCGAGCCACTTCCAAGTCCATTCCCTGATGGGCTCGCCGACTCGGCACGCCGAGCATTAGTGGTGGCTCTGCTAGCCGGCGAAACGCCTCATCCAGATCAGGGGAGAGCGCGGCGCGCACTGGAGCGCTTCGGACACTATTGGCGTCGCTCGGGAGGGCGGTTGACCCAGGCTCAAAGCGAGCGAGTCGCCGAACAGATTGCGGCACAACTCACGAGCGTGATTTCCTGGGATTCGTTCATCGGGACTCGGATTGCTCTCGATCCCGACGCGGCCATTCCCGAGGGCGAACGGCACCGGCTCGATGCTCTGCCCTCATCAGTCTTTCTCTACGGCGACCGAGTGCCGATCGACTACGACGTCGAGCAGGGCGTCGGCGTAGTTCGGCTGCGTCTCAAGGAGGGGCAGGCCCGGCGGCTGCATCCCAAAGACCTGCCGCCCTTCGACCGGCCCGTCCGCTTCACGGTGACCCGCGGCAAGCACGACGCGGTACGGGCCAGCTCGCTCGACGAGTTGCGGCAGGGATTGCGGAGCTTAGCAAGCGTGCATCGCGCCCGGGTGATGCGTGGCGGCCGCCGGCCCAGGCGCCGTTAGGTCTTCTCGGTAATATCCAGCAGGGTTAACCAAAGAGCGTCGTAAGCGTCTTTCGCATCGGCGAGGGGCACGCCTGCGGCTAGCGCGATGGCCAAGCCGTCGATCACCGCGTCCCGGGCCGCGTCCTCGAAATGGGCGTTCCTAGCCGGCCAATAGGGGGGGGCATTAAGAATTCATTAAGAAGGACACATGCCGAAACAAACCAGCAACCTTTTGCCTTATGGACGAGTCTCATCTTGACACGAATCTGACAGCCCGCGGCGTCCCGGATGAAACATTGGAGATGCAAGTTTTGTATGAGGATAACCAACCAATGATCGACAAACCTGTCAGCTCCGCGGGTACCATGCCCGCCACGTTTTCTCCCCTGGTGCGCGCCGTCATTGATTCC
>DATGVC010000002.1:0-7697 GCA_035300745.1 Gemmatimonadales bacterium
GTGCCGGTGACGCCGCGCTATCCATTCGGCTTCGGGCTGTCCTACACCACATTCGCGTACAGCAATCTCACGCTCAGCGCCACGCGCGCACGTGCGAGCGACACGCTCACCGCCACCGTGACGGTCACGAACAGCGGCAGCCGGGAGGGCTCGGAAGTCGTGCAGCTCTATGTGCACGATGTGGTCGCGAGTGTGGCGCGCCCAGTCCGCGAGCTGAAAGCGTTCCGGCGCGTCACACTCAAGCCGGGGGAGTCGCGCGCCGTGGACCTGCGCGTCGCGCTGCGGGACCTGGCGTTTTACGGTCTCGACATGAAGCCCGTCGTCGAGCCGGGCACGTTCCGCGTCTATGTGGGCCCGAACTCGGCAGAAGGTCTCGAGGCCAGCGTCGAATGCATTCCCTGATATTTCTTGCCCTGCTCCAAACAGCACATCCTACGGTGTGCTATGAAGTGTTCGTGCGGTCGTTTTACGACAACAACGGCGACGGCATCGGCGATCTGCGCGGCCTCACCCAGAAGCTCGACTATATCTCAGGCCTCGGTGCCGACTGCGTCTGGCTCATGCCCGTAGCCGAATCGCCGAGCTATCACGGCTACGACGTCACCAATTACTACAAGATCGAGCCGGACTATGGGACGAACGATGACTTCAAGGCGTTCGTCGCCGCGGCGCACCAGCACCACATTCGGGTGCTCGTCGATCTGGTGCTGAACCACACCTCGAGCCAGCACCCCTGGTTCCAGGAGGCTCTCAAGGACACGGCGTCGCCCCATCGCGCCTGGTATCGCTGGTCGACGAGCGCCGCCAACAACTGGCATAAGTCACCGGTCCGGGACGAGTACTACTTCGGGCTCTTTTGGAGCGGGATGCCGGACCTGAATTACGAGAATCCCGCCGTGCTCGAGGAAATGAAGCACGTCGCCCGTTTCTGGCTGGATTCGATGCATGTCGATGGATTCCGGTTGGACGCGGTGCGCCACCTGGTAGAGGCCGGGAACGAGGTCTCCAACACGCCGGGCACGCATCAGGTGCTGCGCGACTTCGGCCAGTACGTGCGCAGCATCGCGCCCCCCCCGGGGGCGTACACGATCGGGGAAGTATGGGATAACACGGACGTGATCCTCACCTATTATCCCGATCAGCTCGACGCCTATTTCGCGTTTCCGATCTCGGAAGCGCTGATGGAGGCCGTGCGGACAGGGAAAGCGGGAGGGCTCATCCCCACCGTGCAGCAATTTCAGCGCGCCGAACCGGCGTGGCGCTGGGCCCCGTTCCAGCGCAATCACGATCAGACGCGCACCATGACCGCTCTGGGCAACGACACGGCGGGCGCCAGGCTGGCGGCGACGATTCTGCTGACGCTGCCGGGAGTGCCGTTCGTCTACTACGGCGAAGAGATCGGGATGACAGGCGACAAGCCGGACGAGCGTCTGCGCACGCCGATGCAGTGGGCTCAAGCGCCGGCAGCGGGGTTCACCAGCGGGAAGGCTTGGGAGGCCCTGCAGCCGGACTCATTTAAGGCCAACGTGGCCGTCGAGGATCAGGCATCCAACTCGCTGTTGAAGCTGTACCGCTGGCTGATTCGTCTGCGCGCCAATGATACCGCGCTTCGCGAGGGTCGATTGGAACCGATCGACACAGGCAACGAGTCACTGCTCGCGTATCTGCGTAAAGACGGCTCCAGCCAAGTTCTGGTCGTCGTGAATCTCGGAAAGGTACCGGCCACGTTGGCTCTACCCGGAGACTTTACGCTACGCAGCCTGCTCACTCCCGGGAGAAATCGTACGGCGTTACCAAAACTTGAGCCGCGCACTGCCTACATCTACGAGATGACGCCGCGTCCGTAGCCGGGGTTCGCGTCCTGTGTTCTCATTCGGCATATTGGAAGGACACAAAGGGGGTCCCATGAACTGGTACCCAACTCACGTCCTGTCTTCTCTGGCCCTCGTCGCTGGCACCGTCCTCGCGTGCCCCTCCCAAGCCCGCGCTCAGGCGGCGACTGCAAAACCGGCCCCGCCGCCGCCGTCATCGATGCGAGCGAACGAAACAGTTCGGGAGCGCGCCACTAGCCTCGAGCAGATGCTTGCGGGCCGCATCTCGGGTGTGACCGTTTCGCGCGCGCCCGATGGTGGCATTGTCGTGCGGATGGGCGGACCGACTTCATTCTATGGGAACCAGAACCCGCTGTTCGTGATCGACGGCGTCCCCACCGAAACCAACGGCACACTGAGCTGGCTGAACCCGAGCGACATCGAGTCCATCCAGGCGCTGAAGGACCCGAGCCAGACCGCGATCTACGGCGTCCGGGGTGCGAACGGCGTCATCATCATCCGAACGAAGGGATCGCACTAACTGCAACAGATCAGGCTCGCCGGGATCGACTACGCGATCCTGATCATCTACTTCGTCTTTGTGCTCGGCATCGGCTGGGCGCTAAGACGCGTGATCCGCAGCAGCGAAGACTTTTTTCTTTCAGGCCGGTCGATCCCCGCATGGATCGCCGGCCTCGCTTTCATCTCCGCGAATCTGGGCGCGCAGGAAGTCATCGGGATGGCGGCGTCAGGCGCCAAGTATGGCATCATGACGAGCCATTTCTACTGGGTCGGGGCGATGCCCGCGATGGTGTTCGTCGGGCTGTTCATGATGCCGTTCTACTATGGCTCGCGTGCCCGCTCGGTTCCCGAGTATCTGAAGCTCCGCTTCGACGAGAAGACGCGGGGGTTGAACGCGATCACCTTCGCGATCATGACGATCTTCTCCTCGGGCATTTCGATGTATGCCCTCGCGAAGCTGTTCGAGCTGGTGCTGGGCTGGAGCTTTCACGGCAGCATCGTGCTGTCGGCCGTCATCGTCCTGATTTACATCTTCCTCGGCGGACTGACGTCGGCGATCTACAACGAAGTGCTGCAGTTCTTTCTCATCGTCCTGGGCTTCCTGCCGGTGGTGTTGCTGGGCCTCAAAGACGTGGGCGGGTGGAACGGGCTCACCGCCAGGCTCGCCACCGTCGCTACGAACGCCGGCTTCGAGCCCGGGGCGTGGACGCACTCCTGGAAGTACATGGATTCGCCAAGCCACAACCCGATGGGGATGGAGTGGTTCGGCCTGGTGATGGGATTGGGCTTCGCGCTCTCGTTCGGCTATTGGTGCACGGACTATCTCGTCGTGCAGCGCGCGATGGCCGCCGGCTCGATGACGGCGGCGCGCCGCACGCCGCTGATTGCCGCGATTCCCAAGATGTTGATGCCCGCGCTGGTGATTCTGCCCGGCATGCTGGCGATCGGGCTGCATGCCGCGCGCGGCGGATTTCTCCCGATCGGCAGCGACGGTCAGCCGAACTACAACCTCGCCATCCCGATGATGCTCGGGCATTACCTGCCGTCGGGGCTGCTCGGCCTGGGGCTCACCGCGCTGATGGCGTCGTTCATGTCCGGGATGGCGGGCAATGTCACGGCATTCAACAGCGTGTGGACGTACGACATCTATCAGTCGTATATCCGCCCCGGCCAGACGGACGCGCATTACCTGCGCGTGGGGCACGCGGCGACGGTCTTCGGAATCGTCGCCAGCGTGCTCGCCGCCTACTCCGCGACGCGCTTCAATAACATCCTCGACATGCTGCAGCTGGTATTCTCGTTTGTGAACGGGCCACTGTTCGCGACGTTCCTGCTGGGGATGTTCTGGCGTCGCACGACCGGGCATGGCGCGTTCCTTGGTCTGTTGACCGGGACGATTACCGCGGCGCTCCACTACGGACTGACGTTGCCGCGCGGCGCCGTCCCCGGTATCAAGGGTGGGTTCCTGGGAGCGGTCCTCCACGTGTATCCCAGCGAAATGGCGCTGAACTTCTGGACGGCCCTGTTCGCGTGGACCGGCTGTTTCGTGGCGACGCTCGTGATCTCGCTGTTCACCGCGCGCACCAAGACCGACGACGAGCTGCGCGGCCTGGTCTACTCGCTCACACCTCGGGTGCAGGAGGGATACATGCCGTGGTACAAGCGGCCGGTGACCCTGGCGGTGGGCATTCTCGTCGTCTCGACGTTACTCAACGTGATCTTCTGGTGACCGTGTCATGAGGCTGGACGTCCGATTTCCGATTGGCGGGATGTTCTCGATCATCGGCGCGATCCTCGCAGTGTATGGGGTCGTGTCGAGCCCCGCGATGTACGAGAAGTCGCTCGGGATCAATGTGAATCTGTGGTGGGGCGTGGTGTTACTGGCGTTCGGGCTCGTGATGCTGGTGTTCGCGTATCGGGCTCACCGCGAGTCGAAGCCCAACGTCACGGATTCCACTTCCACACCGTAGGTGTGTGGCTTGGCGGTAACGCCGTTCTCGCGCCGCAGCGACAGTTGTAGACGCTCCAGATGCACGAGCCGCGGCCGATCGGTCGCCCCGCCCCGCCCAGCGGCTGGTCCCATCCAGTAGTTCCACTCGCCGGGGAATCCTTCGGGCAGCAAGACCCCGCGGCCAATCTTGAAGCTCTCAAGCGGAATGACTTGCTCACTCCAACTGCTGTCGACCGGCAGCACCGCGGTCCAGCTCGTCCCGTCGTCCTCCATCAGCGTGACGTGGAGCGTCTGGCGAGCACCGAGGCCGCGCAGCCGCAGTCGCAGCTCGTTCGCGGCGGTGACGGTCTCCTGCCTCGCCAAGACTCGCGTCTTGATCACGAGCGACGCCGTATAGTCGGGCGAGTCGTCCGGCAGCTCGAGGTGAAAGACCGGTTGACCCGTCACTTGAGAAAGCGCCACACGAAAGAGGCCACGCCGTCCCGCATCGCCGATGCGTGTGAATGCCAGGCGCGACGCGTCCACGGCGGGTTCGAACAGCCGGAGCGGGGTCCGTGGATTGACGACATCGAATCTCCAAGCCGCTGTCGCGTTATAGTTCCAATCCGTCGGTTTCGCGTGCGCGCCCGTGGGGAATGTCGTTATGGAGTCGCCGCGAAATGTCGTGATGACGAACTGGTACGGACCCTCCCGCAACGCTCCGCGGGGGATCGCGGCGACATACTCATACCCGCGCGTCTGTCGCATCAAAAATATTTGATATGATCCGGCGGCCGCCGAGCGAAGAAAGAGCCGGGCGGAATCGGGCGGGATTACGTCTACAATGCTCACCCGCACCTCAGCATCTCGCCCCACGAGGTACTGAGGCTCGGCCCACGACTGGACAGAGAGCGGCACGGTGTCGCTCGGTGGCGGATGATATTCCTTGAAGCTGATGTAGCCGATCCGCGCCGGCATCGTCGCAAGGTCGACCGAACCTGCCTTGCTCAGCAGGTACACCCCGGGCACGACTGAAAACGTGCCAGCGCTCGCCTGCGCAGTTTGAGAATTCCCCGCTGTCACGGGCTGGATGACAAAGGAAGAACCCAGGTCCGGGAGGGCGACGGTCATTGGCCAGGCGCGGCTGATCGCGCGGGTCACGATCTTGTCGGCGCGCGGCGGCTCGAACGGATCTCGAATCGGGACGGCATCGGGATAGACCTCCAGACGCCAGACGCCCGGCCGGACCTTATCCAGAAAGTAGATGCCGGTTCCGCCGTAGGTCACGGTCGACGAGGAGCCATGCCCCGCAATGCGTTGCAGTGCGGCCGGATCGGGAGGCTTGGCGCCCGTCGAGCTCGTATAGAGAAATGCGTCGCGCGCGACGAGCTCGCCCAGGTCACCTTCGTACGAGATATGGAAGTCGCCGAAGCGAGTGTTTTGCGGATACGGCCCGTAGTCTTGCATGCGCGGCAGGCGACGCATCGCCTCGGCGGCGATGATCGCACTCATCGCCTTGCGCGGCGTATACACCAGGTTCAAGTAGTGCGTCTGCCAGCCGAGGTTACGCGACGCGGTCGCCGACATATCGTAGGCGAACATCGCGGCGAACTGTGTTCCGACCGCGCGAAAGACCCGAGCCATCGCGGGATACATCGTCCCTGTGCGCAGGTCGGGGCTGTCGAACTCGTAGACGATCCGGGGCAGGCGGACCAACTCGGAGCGCAGCATGTCAGGATAGACGTCGGTGCCACGGAGGTAGTTGCCCTCCAGCTCGTGACCGGCATTGAGGCCCGTCGGATACCAGCCAAACGTGACGCCCTGGGCCTTGGACCGCCGGATCGCCTCGGCGATGCGGAAGTCCTGACTCACGTTGTAGAAGACGAGCTTCTGGCAGCCGGTACTGCGGACCGCGTCGGTGAGCGCGTTGATGTAGTGGATCGAGCCTTGCAGATCCTCCGGATGATGCCACGGTTCGTTCACGAGCTCGACGAAGATGATCGCAGGCTCGTCCTTCAACGCGATGTGGGTGTACGGGTTCACGTGGCGCAGGATCTGACGCAGGTAATTCACCTGCGCCGCGAGCGCTGTCGAGTCAGTGCCCATGCGGCCCTTCCCGAAGCGCCGTCCGAATCCTGGGGCTGTCGTGTCGTCGAGAGCATCGGGCCAGTTGGAGCCGTACAGCTGGATGGGACTGAACAGCATGAAAATGCCGCGCTCTTTGGCGCGGGCGATGAGATAGTCCAGCAGATCTAGATGGTCGTTGACGAGCAGATTGCCGGCGCTGTCCGACGACTCCCAATCGCCCCAGAATGTGAGCCGCAGGCCATCCCATCCCATGCGGGCGAACTGCGCCATGTCCTCATCGATCATGCGTTTGCGATCGGCGTGGAGATAGCCGGCCGCGCGATAGTCGGACGCAGTCGTGAGCACGTAGTTCGCGCCAAAAAGCGTGACCTCCTTGCGCGTGTCCTGCCACCGTACGACGCCCTGTTTGTCGAGGAAGACGCCTTGAGAAAGCGCGAGGATCGTGATCAGGATCAAGGGTGGTACTCGCGCTCCGTGTGTCCGACGAGCTGTGAGCGGTAGAAGTACACATCGCGCAGATTGCCGGAGGCGTAGCGCTCCGCTGCGTCGCTGAAATGCGGCGATTGCGGCGCGCCGCTCTCGCCGCCGGCGGTGATGGCTCGCGCGCGCACGCTGTCGCCGAACTCGACGACGGCCACGAAGCTGTTGCCGCTCGTGCCGTACCACTTCTTGGTGTTGGGGTAGGCTTTGGCACCGAAGGCCGCGAGCGAGCCCCAGATACTCGCCGTGAACGGCACCGGGATGCTTGGGCTGGCGTCGTCGAAATGCGGCGCGAGGTCGTCGTTGATCCGCTGGAAGCGATTGATCTGTCCCCACGGCGTTTTCCACGTTCCAAAATCGGCGGTCAGGGCATCCACCGCGTCCGCGAGTGAGCCGAGAAGGTCGGCGGGCTCGGCGCGCGACGTCGCGATGTACTGCATGATCGAGATCCCGGCCGCGCGCGCGTCGCGGGAGACACGACGACCGATTCGCTCGCCCCAAAAGACGGCGAGCGATGTCGGCACTGACTCCGCACCCCACCGGTAGTCCCACGTGCGCAGCGTCGCGATCGGTTCGGCGAGCTTCGCTTTGATCGTATCGACAGCGCCCGCCTGATCGTACGCCGCGAGGAGCGGCGGAATCATGCGCTCGAAGGCCGGTAGGTAGCTGTCGTAGGCGGCGGCCGTGAGGGAACCCATGGTCCAGTCCGTCTTCCCCTCGAGCATGCGGAGCGCGTGATAACCGCGCGCAGTCTCTTCGCCACCGGTCTCGACGTAGCGCGGATAGTTCTCACGCCGGGGGCTCGCGCCCGAACCTGCCGCCGACCACGGCCAGTTGTTCGAGTTGTAGACCCAGGCGCTCGAAGG
>DATGVC010000003.1:0-3904 GCA_035300745.1 Gemmatimonadales bacterium
CGGCCGTCAGACCGTCAGGCTCACAACGCGATCAGCATGCGCCCTCGCGAACTCCGTGTCGTGAGTCGCGATGAGCAGCCCTCGCCCCTGTTCACTCAGACGGCGCAACGTCGCCCCTAGCGCGCTGCGGCGCGCGGGGTCGAGCGCCGCCGTTGGTTCGTCCATGAGCAGCAGATGCGGATCCGGCGCGAGTGCGCGCGCGATCGCGACCCGCTGCGCCTCGCCCCCCGAGAGCTGACCCGGCCACGCGTCCGCGCGCGTGCCGATGTCCAGCGAAGCGAGCAGCTCCGTAGCGACCGCCTCCGCCTCGCTGCGGCTCCGGCCCAGGACGTGCCGCAGCGCCAGCGTGACATTGTCGAGCGCGGTGAGGTGCTCGAACAGCGCGTGTGCCTGGAATACGAGCCCCACCTGGCGCCGCAGTGGGACGAGCCGCGACTCTGGTGGCACCGGCCCCGGCGCCAGCGCGAATCCATCGACGACGATCTGTCCGTCGTCGAACGCCTGGAGCGCGGCCACTGCCCGCAGCGCCGTCGATTTCCCCACGCCAGACGGACCCATCAACGCCACGATCTCGCCCCGCGCGACTTCGAGCGAGAGCAGGCGCAGCACGTCTCGCGAGTCATAACGCACGCAGAGCCGGTCGATCACCAGCAGCGCGTTCATGCGGGCCGCCAGCGGCGCTCGAGGCGCCGCGCCAACCGCGCCAGCGGCAGCGACATCGCCAGGTACACCAGGGCGCACAGCGCGCCGGGAACGACCCAGCTCCCCACGTTGGTCGCGTAGATCGCCGTCTGCTTGGTCAGCTCGACGACCGTGATGACCGACACGAGCGCGGAATCTTTGAGCAGGGCGACAAAGTCATTCGTCATCGGCGCGAGCGCGAACCGCAGCGCCTGAGGCCCGCGCACGAGGCGCAAGATCTGCCATTCGGAGAAGCCGAGCGTCCGCGCGGCCTCGAGCTGCATGCGCGGCACCGCCTCGAGTGCGCCGCGGTAGATCTCGGCCTCATAGGCTCCGTAGTTCAGGCCGAGCGCCAGGACCGCGGCGAGGAACGCCGGCAGCCGCACCACGCCTGCCAGCCCGTAGTAAATGACGAACAGTTGCAACAGCAGCGGCGTGCCGCGAATCACCTCGACGTACACCGTCGTCGCAACCCGCAGCCACAGCGGTCCGTACACGCGGCCCGACGCCAGCGCGAGCGCGACGATGACTGCCAGCACCATCGAGAGCACGGAGATCAGCGCCGTCACGACCGCGGCGCGGGCGAGCGACGGGAGATAGGCCGGGGCCTGCGAGCCGGCAGCGGTCCCCGCCGGCGCCGCCGCGGCAGTGGAGCGAACGACGCGGTCGAATAACGAGCCCTGGCTCTCGTCCCACACGCCCCAGCGGCGGAAGATCTGCTCCAACGTGCCGTCGCGCATCGCCTCGCGCAGCACCGCGTCCACCGAATCCCGCAGGGCGGAATTGGCGCGCGCGAGGACACCCACGTAGTGACCGATGCTGACCGGCGGTGCCAGGATCACAAACCCCGATCCTCCGCGCCGGCGCAACGCGCGCTGCGCGATGATGTGGTCGAGCAACACCGCATCCACTCGGCCCTGGGCCAGGTCGCCGTAGGGATGGACGTCGTCATCGTAGGAGATGGGGATCAGGCCCGTCGAGTCGCGCGCGGCGACGAGCAAGTCGTAGGCGATCGTGGCACCGAGTGTCGCGACGCGACGACCTCGCAGGTCTGCGAGACCGTGGATGCGGCCGGCATCCTCCGGACGTACGGCGAGCACTTCGCGGAACTCGAAGTACGGGAGGGTGACAGCGTGGCGGGTGCGCCGCGCGGGCGTGTCCTCGACACCGGAGAGGCCGAGCGTGAAGTCACCGCGTTCGACGGACTGGTCGATGTTGGACCACTGCACCTGAACGAACCGGGCTGTCCGACCGCCTAGTCCCCGGGCGATGCGCGCCGCCACTTCTACGTCGAAGCCCCGCACCTGCGACGGATCAGCCGGGTCGGCTTCCACGAACGGAGCGCCGCCCTCGGCGTCGCCGCCCCACACGAGCACGGGACGGCTCGGGCGCTGCGCTGCGAGGCTCGTGAACAAGCATAGCGCGAGGCGGGCCGCGATCACGGCGTGTAAATTATGACCTCCATGAAAACCATGCTTAGCCTCGCCGTCCGCTAGCCAAGGCACTTGGTTGGGGCGACATTCATTCTCGGAGTGACAGTGGAACTTCGCCCGCTAGACGACTCGCACCATGACCTGCTGACTTCCCTCCAGCAGCAAGAGGACGTGTGGGAGTTCATCGGAACCCTGCCGGTCTGGGCTGAGCGGGGTGGTCACCACGTTTTCGTGATCATGGAAGGACAAGTCAGCCTGGGATTCGCGGGGCTCATCAGGTCTCACGCCGCGGGAGGCGATGATTTCGAGCTCCTCTGTGCAATGCGATCGGAAGCACAAACGCGGGGGATCGCGAAGCAAGCCTGCCAGCTGGTGCTCAATTGGGCGTTCAACACGGCGAAGCTCGAGCGCGTCATCGCCTGCATCGACGATGCAAATCAGCCGGCGCGCGCGATCGCCGGCAAACTCGGCATGACGGAGCTGGGCCCGCAGTCGTCCAATAGAATCGTGTATGTGAAGTATCGTGACGAGCGGAGCCTGACACGCGCTTAGCCACCAGCGTTTGGCCGATGGATTTCTTCATAGACCGGGCAGGTTGCTGGTCTGATCGCGGTTAAGATGCACGAACGCCTCGCCAGCGGGCACACCGACTTCACGGCCGCGCCACTGCGCCATGACCTCGTGGTGCTCCCGCCAGATGCCCTGACCATCCTGGCTGACGTGCGCGAAGAGAACGGTTTTCTTCTGTTCGAGCACTGACGTGACGTCTACATAGGTGTTTGGCAGGAACCCTTCCGTTTGGCTGCCGGTGTCGACTTCAAAGAAGTACAAGGCCGGGGTCCGCAGGCTCATCCACGCGCGGATCGTGAGCATGCTCGCGACTTGATGATCCATATGCGTGTCCACCGGCCAGTGCGTGAACAGCAGGTGAGGGCCCTCGGTGGATAGCAGTCGTTGCATCGCGTCCACATGCCCTCGGCTGACTTCGGTCGCGCCGTCGATTTGGCCGAAGAATACGGGCTTCGCGCCGATGATTCGACACGCGGCCTCACACTCCGCAGTACGAATCCGCGCCGCCTCCTCCAGTGATTTGCCCGGGATACCTCGCTCGCCACGCGTGAGATAGACGATCGTCACCGCGTGGCCGAGTGCCGCGTAGCGCGCCAGGGTTCCGCCGCACCCGGACTCCGGATCATCCGGATGCGCGCCGACACAGACGATTTTCAGGCTGGCCATGGCGGACTCGGCGGGCGAGGAAGCGAGCGGCAGCGAGGTCACCGCTGCCAGAGCCGACCGTTTTACGAAGCTGCGGCGGGTAAGGTCTGCCTCTTTCATTGATCTAGTTTTGCGGCATTTTGTTGAATCCCGCAACATCGCCCGACGTATGGCCTATACCCCTGGGCCGGAGCAGACATGACTCGGACCACCAACGCGCGGATTGCCGGCGTCGCCTACCTTCTCTATATCGCCGTGGGATACCCCAGCATGCTGCTGTCCGATCGAGCCACGAGCGGTGATAGCGTGGCCGCGAAGCTCGCGAACATGGCCTTGCACGCGACGGACGTGCGCATCGCCGCGGTGCTGTCGTTGATCGGCTGCTTCTGCGCGCTCGCGCTGGCCGTGACGCTGTATGCGCTCACCCGTGACCAAGATCGCGATCTTGCCATGTTAGGCCTGACGTGCCGAGTCGCCGAGGGCGTAACTGGTGCCGCCTCGATCCCGACGACGCTGGGATTGCTCGCCGTCGCCACGGCTGCCGGTACCAGCGCGCCGGATCCCGCGGCGGCCGG
>DATGVC010000004.1:0-16920 GCA_035300745.1 Gemmatimonadales bacterium
TGCGCGAGGATCGCCGTCTGGTACCCGGATCCGGTGCCGATCTCGAGAATCCGGTCGGTGCGTTTGAGATCGAGGCGCTCGGTCATGAGGGCTACGACGTACGGTTGCGAGATGGTTTGCCCGCTGCCGATCGGGAGGGGAGCGTCGTTGTAGGCGTCGCCGGCGAGATGCGGCGGCAGGAACCACTCGCGCGGCACCCAGCGCATGGCTGCGAGCACACGCGGATCCCGCACGCCGCGCCCGGCCAGTTGCCGCATGACCATGCGGCTGCGGGGTCCGCGGGTGTCGGGCGCGGGATGTGCTTGCCGGGGCATGCGTTGAACTATACCTTGGCCCGCACCTAGCGCGGGAGACGATGCTTTGCCGGACATGTTTCGTCACCGCATTCTGCTGCTCGGCAATCCCGGCAGCCGTCCCGAGGATCTGGAGCGCGTGCTGGTGCGCGGCGGGTTTCAGGTCACCGAAACGCCGTCCGCCGCTCCTCCCGATTTCATTCTCTATACGCCCGGACCCGGCGTGACGAATATCGCGGATGAAGTGCGTGCGCTGGCGACGCAATCGGCGTATGGTGGCGCGCCAGTGTTCGTCCTGCTGACCGACGGCCGGGCCAACGTTGCAACCGAGGCGCTGCTCGCCGGCGCGCGGGACGCTCTCCTTGCCCCGATCCATCTGCCCGAGTTGCGCGCGCGCCTGGACGCCCACATCCGGGCCCGCACGGAGACGCGCGAAGCGCAGGACGCCCTGCGGGCCCGCGACTTGCTGTTCGACATCTTCCAGGAAGTCTCCGCGGCGGTGCGCGCCGACGAGATCTTCCAGACGCTGGTGCGTCGCGTCGGCCAGGCGTTCGGCCTGTCGCACTGCTCGTTCGTCCTCACAGCGCCGGGGGACGACAAAGGTCGCGTCGTGGCGGTCTACGAGAATCCGGCGATCCGTGACCTGCGTGTCGACCTCGAGCGCTATCCCGAGATCCAGGAGGCGATCCGCACCGAGCGTCCCGTCGTGATCCACAACGTGCACGAGCATCCGCTCTTCGCGACGATCCGGCAGCATTGGAATCAGCACCAGATCGAAGTCAACGTGCAGGCGGCGGTGGCGTTGCCCGTGTTCGTGCAGGGGCGTGCAGCGGGCGTCTTCTTCCTGCGCACCGAGAAGGGCGACCCGCAGCTGCGGGCCGCGGATGTCGCGTTTGCCAACACGATCGCCCAGGCCGCCGCGCGCGTGCTCGAAAACGAAGAGCGCCGCTCAGCGATCTATCGGCGGCAGATCAGCGCGGGCGCTACCGACGAGACGACGGGGTGCGGGTCGCTCGATGCGCTCGACCGCCGCTTGCGCGACGAGTTCGAGCGCGCGCGCCGCTACTCATTGCATTTCTCGCTCGTCGTCATCGACATCGATCATTTGCACGAGATCAACGATCGGCTGGGCCACACCGCCGGCGATCGCGTGCTGGGTGAAATCGGGGCGATCCTGCAGCGCGAGCTGCGTGCGCCCGATTTCGTGGCGCGCTATGGCGGCGACGAATTCGCCTGCGTGCTGCCCGAGACCGAGGGTGCAGGTGGCCGCCACTTCATCGAACGGCTGCGCCAGGTGTTCGCGCGCCACACGTTTGCCGATCTCGGCCCGGCGAATGCGCCGGCGATCACCGCCGGCGTGGTCGCGTATCCCCACAGCGAAGCGCTGCGGCCGGAAGACCTGTTCACGCTGGCGGAGAGCGCGCTGCAAAAAGCGAAGAGCGGGTCGCCCGACCGCATCGCCGTCGTCGGAGAGAACTAGTCGCGCACTAACGCCGCGGCCGGGGAGCGTGCAGCCAATTGCCGGGATCCAGTGCAATGCCGCCCTGGCCGCGAATCTCGAAATGGAGGTGCGGGCCTTCGTCGCTCGATTCACCGCCGACGTGGCCGAGCACCTGCCCACGAATCACGCGGTCGCCCGGACGGACGGTCGCATCATTCAGGTAGGCGTAGAACGTGTAGTAACCGCCGCCGTGGTCGATCAGCACCGACGTCAGATACAAGCCCAGCGGTCCCGCGAGGCTGACGGTGCCGGCGGCGACCGCGCGGACAGCCGTGCCGACGGGCGCCTTGATCCCGATGCCGTGGCGGGGGATGCGCGTGTTGTTGGGACCAGTCGTGGTGCCGAAGGGATAGATGATCGAGCCCCCCCCGTCGACCGGCCAATCGAGATTGCCGAGATCCGCCGTCGTGATCGTGCCGGCCGCCGCGGCGATGCCACGCGACTCCGCCTCGCGACGCGCGCGCTCGAGTGCCTCGATGCGGTCGTTGAGAGTGCGCTCGTCGCGGTCGAGGCGTGTGAGCCGCTGCTCCGCCTGCCGCGCGTTGCGGCGGGTTTCCCGCAGGTTGGTCTCGCGCGCGTGCTCGAGCGCGAGGTAGCGCCCCAGCTCATCGGTCCGCTCGCGCCGGCGGCGGCCCAGCGTCTCCCGGGCATCGACGAGCAGCTGGCGCTGTCGCGCCACGCGGTCGCGCAACTTGTGCATGTCGTTGTTGAGGAGTCGATCCTGCCGGCTGACGAGATAGAGATACTTGTAGCGGGAGAGCAGGTCGCCGAAGCTCTCGGCGGCGAGCAACACCTGCCAACTGTACAACGCGCCGCGTTTGTAGATATCGACGAGCCGCCGCTCGAGCACCGCGCGTTTCTCGAGCAGCGCATCCTGCGCGATCAACAGATCCACCGTGATCTGGTCGATCTGGGCGCCGAGTCCCGTGATCTGACGGTCCAGCTCGTTGACGATGCGGTTGGTGCTTTGCTTCTGTTGCTCGATGTTCGCGATCTCGTCCGACAGCGAGTGCGCCTGGGTGCGCAGCCGGGCGAGCTCCTGCTCGACTTCGGAGCGCTCGCGCCGAATCCCCTCGAGGCGGCGCTGATTGTCCTGCATTTGTTGCTGGTAGGTCGGCCGCTGACCGGGAAGGGGGACGGGGGAAGAGGGAAGGGTAAGGCATGCGATCACACACGCGGCGAGTAGTACCCTTCCCCCTTCCCCCGTCCCCCGTCCCCGTTCGTTCATACGCGCTTCAGATGCCGCCCGACGCTCATCGCGCTGCCAAACAATCCGATGAGCGCGCCAAACGCCACGATCGCGACTGCTTGCTCTCGAGTGAAGAACGCCGATTGCAGCAGATAGCGATTGATCAGCACGTACGCGGCGAACGACAGGCCGATCGCCACCGCGCCGCCCAGCAGCCCCTTGATCGCGCCCTGGAGCAGGAACGGCCGGCGGATGAAGCCGTCCGTGGCACCCACGAGCCGCATGATGGCGATCTCGCGGCTCCGCTGCAGCACCGCCATGCGGATCGTCGTGCCGATGATGATGATCGCGACGACGGCGAACGCAGCGCCGACGACGATCCCCACTGCGGCGGCGAGCCCGCGCAGGCGATCGAGCTTTTCGACCCAATCACGCCCGAACCGCACGTCATCCACGAACCCGAATCCCCGCAGCCGCTCGGCGACGGCGCTGACGTGATCGGTATCGCGAAAGCCGGGCTTGAGTTTTACTTCGATCGACGCAGGCAGGGGATTGCGCTCCAACTCCTGCATGACGTCACGCAGCTCGACGAGCTCGGCGCGCGCCCGGGCGAGCGCCTCGTCCTCCGAGACGTACGTCGCCGACTGCACTTCGGGAAAGGCGTCGATGTCCTTGAGCGCCTGCGCCGTGGCCTCGATCGGGGCGCCCGGAAGCAGATACGCCACGACTTCGACCCGCTCCTCCACACCGTGCAGCGCGTCCTGGAGATTCACGACGACTAAACCGAAGAGTCCCAGGACGAACAGGGAGAATGCGATCGTCGTCACCGAAAGCACGGAGAGCAGCGGCGCGCGCTTGAAGGTGAGCATCGCTTCGCGAAACGTGAGGTTCACGGGGCCGCCGCCTGGTCTCGTGCCTCATCGACGGCCGAGTCGTAGACGAGCGCCCCTTCCTGGAGCTCGATCACGCGATATGGCGCCTGGCGCACCAGGTCGAGGTCGTGGGTCGCCATGACGACGGCCGTGCCGCTGGCGTTGATGTCGCGCAGCAGCTGAAACACGCCGCGGGTCGCGCGCTCGTCGAGGTTGCCGGTGGGTTCGTCGGCCAGCAGCACGGTGGGCTCATTGACGAGTGCCCGCGCGATGGCGACGCGTTGCTGCTCGCCGCCGGACAGCTCGCGAGGATACGCTTGCGCTTTCGCGGCGAGGCCGACCTGCGTGAGCACGCGCATCACGCGTGCCGCGATCGTCGATGAGCGGGCGCCGGTGACCTCCAGCGCGAACGCGACGTTCTCTTCGGCCGTGCGGTCCTCGAGCAGGCGGAAGTCCTGAAAGACGATCCCCAGCTTGCGGCGCAGCAGGGCGACGTCGCGCGGTCGCATCTCGTTGACGTTGTATCCGGATACGCGCACGTCGCCCGAGGTGGGCCGCTCGTCGGCGTAGATGAGCTTCATGACGGTCGATTTGCCGGCGCCCGAATGCCCGGTGAGAAAGGCGAACTCACCCTTCGCCACGTGAAAGGAGACGTCCTTGAGCGCCAGGCCGCCCTTGGGGAAGGCCTTGAAGACGGTGGTGAACTTGATCACTTAGTGCCGCGCCAGGGCCTGGGCGAAGTCCGCGATGAGATCATCGGGATCCTCCAGTCCCAGGGAAAATCTCAGGAATCCGTCCGGAATGCCAGCCTGCGCGCGCTGTTCCGCCGTGAGACTGGCGTGCGAGGTGAGCCGCGGCTCCGACACTAGGGTCTCCACGCCACCCAGGCTGGGTGCGTGGGCGGCGATCGAGAGCGCCTTCAGGAAGCGCTCGGCGGCGCGCACGCCGCCCTTCAACTCGATGCCCAGCATGCCGCCGAAGCCGCCCAGCGTGCGCGTTGCCTGCTCGTGGTCCGGATGCGACGGCAGGCCCGGGTAGTGGACTTTGGCGATCGCGTTCTGCTTCGCGCACCATTGCGCGACCGCGAGGCCGATCTCGTTCTGACGCTGGACGCGCACCGTCAGCGTGCGCATGCCGCGGTCGATCAGCCACGCGGCGAACGGATCGATGGCTTGTCCCCACACCTGCATCAGGCGCCGCACCTCTTCGACGACCTGATCCGTCCCGGCCACGGCGCCGGCGATCACGTCGGTGTGCCCGTTCAAGTACTTCGTCGCCGAATGGATGACGAGATCGGCGCCGTGCTCGAGCGGCCGGAAGTTCACGGGCGAAGCGAATGTCGAATCGACGATCAGCGCGAGCCCCTCGGCCTTGCACAGCGTGGCGACGGGCTCGAGGTCGATCACGCGCATCAACGGATTGGTCGGCGTTTCGAGGAAAACGGCGCGGGTCGTCTTGCGCATCGCGCGCTTCCAGGTGCGCGACTGCGTCGGGTTTACGAACGAGACCTCGATGCCCAGCTTCCCGAACTCTTCGCGAAACAGCCGGTACACCCCGCCGTAGATCCATTCACTCGCGAGCAGGTGGTCCCCGGGGCGCAGCACGGCGAGATGCGCGAGCGCCGTCGCGCCCATGCCGCTCGACAGGAAGAGCGCCGCATCCGCGCCCTCGAGTAGCGCCAGCTTTTTGCCGATGTCGACTTGATTGGGGTTGTTGCCGTAGCGGGTGTACAGAACTTCGGCACTCGAGCCGACAGGATTGGTGAATGTGGCGCTTTGGTAGAGCGGGGGAGCGACAGCCGTCCAATCGGCGCGCGCCTTGGGGTCGCCGTGAATGGCGCGGGTGGAAAGTCCCAGGCGGCGGCGCTTCACGCCGCGGTGAGTCTGATGGAGCCTCCCGGATTGCGTGCGGCCAGCTGCCGCTTCACCAGCTCATCGAGCAGCGCCGGAGCCGGCTCACTGGCGCCGAGCCCCTCGAGTGCACCGTCTGCGCGCTCGCACAGCACCGCGAGCCCGGC
Organism: Gemmatimonadales bacterium; assembly: GCA_035300745.1. Lineage (GTDB taxonomy): Bacteria > Gemmatimonadota > Gemmatimonadetes > Gemmatimonadales > GWC2-71-9 > 20CM-2-65-7. The sequence continues at coordinate 5,873 of DATGVC010000004.1, forward strand.
GCCGGCGAGAACAGGCTCGAGCGCCTCGCGGTGCGCGTCCGTCAGGCCGCGCAGCAGCAGCACCTTGACTTTTTCGCGGACCAACTTGGCCACGATTTCATCAGCGCACGAATAATCGAGGCACCCGACACCCGTGAAATCCATCACCGCGATGCTGCCGGGAGGGAGATCTCGCTCGATGTTTTCGCGAACCGCGCGTCCGGTGGGACGCGTGACGAGGTCGGCGTAGAAACCGGCGACCGACTGCTGCAAGACGGCGTGTACCATGATGTGTTGAATCACTGCTTCGACGGCCCCCCCGGCCCCCCCGGCCCCCCCGGCCCTTTCTCCGACGCTTGCTCCGGAATGATCAGCAGCACCTGCGATCCCGGAAATGCGGGCAACCCGTCCTTCAGCGGCACATCGTCGTCCCAGCGGGGCACGATCGCGATCCGCGCAGTGCCGCTGCGAATGGCGACTTTGCCTTCCCAGCGCGCGAGATAGCGACGAATCCCGGCGAGTCCCTGACCGCGCCCGGGATCACGGAAGCGGCTCACGCCCTGAATCAACGCCGCCTCGAGCGCCGCGGCGTCGCCCCAGCGCTCGCCGAACCGCTTGGCCTGCGTGGGTTCCAATGAATGCCGGAATCCGACACCGGCATCCGCGACCGCGATCACCACCACGCGGCGCGCCAGCTTGCGCCGCCAGTTGTACGCCTGCACCGCAACCCAGCCCCCGGTGCCCGCGTGCTCCACAATATTCTGACAAGACTCGGAAAGCGCCATAGCGAATCCCATGGTCGCCTTCGGATCGAGTCCCAACTCCGAGCTGAGGATCGCCGACGCGCGCTGCTGAATCGTGCTCACGACGAGGTGCACGTCTTCAGCGGCCCGCACCGGCGTCACCGGCAGCAGCACTTCACTCTCCACGGCGACCTTCACCTTCGGCACCTTGCCGTGCACTTCGAACAGGTCCGCCGCCTCACGGAAGAAACCGGCGCGCGCCCAGTAGCTTACCACGTCGGGGTTCGCCGGCGCGGTGAGCAGCGGCCGCTCTCCCTTGCGGGCGGCCGCCTCGCCGGCGGCGAGCAGGCCCACTAGGCCGTACGGCGACGCCCATTCGGCGGCATGCGCGTCGAACAGCAGGCGCTCTCCATCGACGGTCTGGGCATACGCCGCCGCGAATTGGTCGAACGAGCGGTCGTCGAACTGCGTGGGCACTTCGATCAGCCGCGTCATGCCACGGAGAGCTTGCCCATCAGGTGGTCGCGCAAGCCGGTCGCGCCGTGATGGCTCAGATTGCGCGCGCCCAGTTGGGTGCCGGTGCGGAGCGCGTCCTCGAGGCCGGCGCCGCGGAGCAGCATTGCCGTGACGGCGCCACCGAACACGTCCCCGCACCCTGTAGGATCGACGACCTGATCGAATACGGCCGGATGCATGGCGGGAGCGGGAATCAGCTCCGTGCGAATCGGGTTGCCCGTGAAATAGGCGGCGCCGCGTTTGCCGAGCGTCACGCATAACGTGCTGCATCCCTGCCGCAGTGCGTCGGCCGCGATCGCGAGGGGATCTCGTCCGAGTTGACCCATCTCGTCCTCGTTCAGCTGCACGACGTTGAAACAGCCGAACCAGGCGGGCGCCTGCGGCAGCGTGCGTGGTACGCGCAGGCCGTCGGCTTCTTTTCCGAGAAAAAGGCTGTGCAGATCCGCGTAAATGAATCGTGGAAAACCGCGCCGTAAGAGCTGCGCGGTTGCGAGATTCATCTCAAACCCCGAAATGAAGTTGACGTACAGCGCATCCAGGTCGGGTACGAGAGGCCCCAGTTCGGGCCACGTCCACGGTGGGACGCCGCCGGTCATCTGCTCGCAGCGTCGCTCGGCCGATTCGTACCGCAACGTGACCCGATTGTTGGGCTCGGGGACTTCCAGGAATCGTGTGGCGTGCGGCGTGTGGCGAAGGCTGCGAAGAAAGTCATTGGCCTTCGCCGCGAGATCGCGGCCGACCTTGACGAGCGGCACGATCTGCCAGTCGTCCGGCAGCGTCGCGTCGAGCGCCGCGAACGCGTACGAGATGCCACCCCACTCTTGCACCGCGGCCTGAGCGGGATCGCGGCCATGAATGGTGTCCCACACCATCGACCCGATCACACCTAGTCGCTTCAGCGCAGTCCCCAATGTTTTTGGATGAAGACGGCCGCCGCGCCGTACACGCCGGCAGTACCGGGCAGGGTTCCCGGCACGATCCTACACGCTTCCCAGGCCGGCTTGAACGCGCGCCGCTTGACCTCGCTGCGCAGCGGCTGGAACAGCTTGTCCCCGGCCTGGGTGACTCCGCCACAGATCACGACGACTTCGGGGTTGAAGATATTGATGAAGCTCGCCACAGCGGCGCCCAGCAGCGACGCGGTCTCGCGCACAACCTCCAGCGCCCATCCGTCGACGTCGTTGGCGGCTTCGTATACAATCTGCGCCGTGATCTTGGTGAGGTCGCCCTTCACGTACTGGGGCAGGGACGTCTCGATGCCCGACTGGATGCCTTCGATTGCACGCTCCGCGATCGCGGGCCCTGACGCGTACGCTTCGATGCAGCCGTAGTTGCCGCATTTGCAGCGGCGCCCGTTGGCATCGATCGTGACGTGACCGAATTCGCCGGCGACGTCGGTCACGCCATGGTAGATCTCACCGTCGATGACGATGCCGCCGCCAATCCCCGTGCCGAGGGTGAGACCGATGACGTACTTCGCGCCGCGTGCGGCGCCGCGCCACCATTCACCGAAGATCGCGCAGTTGGCGTCGTTATCGAGCGTGGCGGGGAGGCCCAGGCCCTCGCCGACGCGATCACGCAGCGGCATGTTCGTCCAGCCGAGGTTCGGCGTGAGCAGCACCACGCCCGTCTTTGTGTTGAGTGGACCCGGCGAGCCGATGCCCACGCCCTCGACCTTCTTTCCGGACTCCTTGATCGACGCCTTCGCCAGCTTCACGATGCGCGCAGTGACCGCGTCCGCGCCCTGGGCGGCTATTGTCGGCTCAGAGACGACGCCATGAACGTCCGACCCGTCCTCGGCGAGGACGCCGGCGACGAGATTCGTACCCCCAACGTCAACGCCGACGACGTAGCGCACCAAGTTCCTCGATGGCCGCGATCACGGCCGCAACAGTGAGCTCACGCAAACACCGGTGATGACCCAACGGGCACTCGGGCGGACCGTGTGCCGAACAAGGGCGGCACTGCAGCGCGTCGACGCCCAAGGCCACGTCTCCCGCGTGCAGCGGGCCGAATCCGAATTCCGTCACGGTGGGGCCGAACAGCGCGACGATCGGCGTCCCCATCGCGGTCGCGAGATGCAGCGGTGCGCTGTCATTCGTGACGAGCACCGCAGCTTTCCCGATCAACGCCGCCGACTGCCTCAGCGTCAATCGCCCGCAGGCATTGACGGCGTGACCGCCCTCTCCCCCCCGCGACGGCCGGACGGCCTGAACGATCGCATCCCCGAATTCGACGTCGTCCGGCCCACCTACCACGACAACGGCGACGTGCTCCGCCAGCTCTGCAGCCAGCTCCGCATAGTAGGGCCAGCGTTTACTGCCCCAGATCGAGCCGGGCGCCAGCGCGATAAAGGCCCCCTCGATCAGCGCTGCCGCGGCCTGCTCGTCAGCCGCCGTTGGCCGCAGTTGGGGAGGATAGACCCCCGGAGCCTCGTTCGCGAGGGCCAACAGGCGGTCGCTCTCGTGTCCTACGGAAGGCTTGGGACGAGCCTCTGTATAAAGGAACGACCACCCACCCGAAAACCCGATTCGGGAGGGAATCCGGGCAAGCAACGCCACCGCCGCAGTGCGGAGCGAGCGATGGGGCAGGTAGGCACGCTGGTACTGCTCGGCTTTCAATTGCCGCGCCAGGATCCGGATACCCGCCCAGCCGCGGTCGCTACCGCGCTTGTCGTACGGGATCACCCTCCGGACTGCGGGGTGCGTCTCGAGCAGCGGCCCCGCTATAGGCGTCGTAACGACGTCGACAGGACCGTGATCGGCCGCGAGGGCGGAGAGAAGCGGCGTCGTCAGCACGACGTCGCCAAGGAATGCGGTTTGGATGACGAGAGTGCTGGCCTTACTCAACCTGCAGCACCGCCAAGAACGCTTCCTGCGGAATCTCCACCGTCCCGACCTGCTTCATGCGTTTCTTCCCCTCGCGCTGCTTCTCGAGCAGCTTGCGCTTGCGCGTCACGTCTCCACCGTAGCACTTCGCCGTGACATTCTTGCGGAGCGGCCGAATCGATTCGCGGGCGATCACCTTGGTCCCGATCGCGGCTTGAATCACGACCTCGAACAGCTGGCGCGGAATCAGATCCTTCAGCTTCTCGGCGATCTTGCGTCCCCACTCGAACGCCTTGTCGCGGTGAATGATGACGCTGAATGCATCGACCGCTTCGCCGTTGAGTAACATGTCGAGCTTGACCAGGTCGGCCGCTCGATAAGCCAGAAACTCATAGTCGAGCGAGGCATAGCCGCGCGAGATCGTTTTCAGCTTGTCGTAGAAGTCGAGGATGATCTCGGCGAGGGGAAACTCCCAGTGAAACTCCACCCGCGTCGGATCGAGGTACTGCATCCCTTGATATACGCCCCGTCGCTCCTGGCCTAGGTTCATGACGCCACCGATGTAGTCCGCCGGCACGAAAATCCGGGCCTTCACATACGGCTCCTCCACGCGGTCGACGGTGGAACCGTGCGGCATGAGGCTGGGATTCTCCACCAATTCCATCGTGCCGTCCGTCCGATACACGTGATACTCTACGCTGGGCACCGTGCTGATCAGGTCGAGATCGAATTCCCGCTCCAGTCGCTCGCGCACGATCTCCATGTGCAGGAGCCCCAGGAAGCCGCAGCGAAACCCGAACCCGAGCGCGACCGATGTCTCGGGTTGATAATGCAGCGAGGCATCGTTGAGCTGTAGCTTCGCCAGCGAGTCGCGCAGCTCCTCGTACTGCTCTGGGTTGGTCGGGTAGAGTCCCGCGAATACCATCGACTGGATGTCGCGGTATCCGGGGAGGAGCTGCACATCTCGGTGCTCGGCGTCGAACACGGTATCGCCCGGACGCGTCTCGCGCACGCCCCGGACGTTGGCGACGAAGTAGCCGACCTCGCCGGCCTCCAGCTGCTCCGCCGGCTTGTGGCCCAGCTGCAGGTAGCCGACTTCATCCACCTCGTATACGTCGTCCTTGTGCGCGCCGAACGCGATCTTCATCCCGGGTGCGATCACGCCGTCCACTACGCGGATACTGGGGATCGCGCCGCGGTAGCGGTCGTAGTAGGAATCGAAGATGAGGGCGCGGAGCGGAGCCTCGTGATCGCCTTTGGGTGGAGGCACGCGTTGTACCACCGCCTCGAGTAGCTCAGGCACACCGGTGCCCTCCTTGGCGGAGATGCGCAGGATCTCGTCCGGCTTGGTCCCGATGAGGTCGTGGATTTCCTGGGCGCGCCTGTCTGGCTCGGCGCCGGGCAGATCGATCTTGTTGAGCACGGGTATGATCTCCAGCCCCGCATCCATGGCGAGCAGTAGATTGGACAACGTCTGCGCCTGGATCCCCTGCGACGCATCCACGACCAGAATGGCGCCTTCGCAGGCAACCAATGACCGCGACACCTCGTAGGTGAAATCGACGTGCCCCGGCGTATCGATGAGGTTGAGCTCATACAACTGGCCGTTTTTCGCGTGATAGCTCATCCGCACCGCATTGAGCTTGATCGTGATGCCGCGCTCGCGCTCCAAGTCCATCGTGTCGAGCACCTGCTCCCGCATCAGCCGCTTGTCGAGCGTCCCGGTCAGCTCGATCAGCCGGTCGGCCAGGGTCGATTTGCCGTGGTCGATGTGCGCCACGATGCAGAAGTTGCGGATGTGATCCTGTCGCATGCGGCGGGAAATATAGCGTTGTACCTTACATGAGCCTTCCCACATGCCTCCCATGACCGGTTGGTTTGATCCCTCTCCCAAAGGCGGCTCCCTCCGCCTCGCGGCCAACAGCTATCTACCCGCCAAGAGCGACCCGCCGGTGCGGCTGCCTGGTCTGCGGCGCGGGGATCTGATCGTACTCGACAATGGTCGCGTGACGACAGTGAACGGTGAGCCGGCCGGTCAGCTCGACGGCCGGCCCGATTTCGCGAATCTGGGCGCCGTCCATCCGAACCGGCCGCTCACGCTCGAGACGCCCAAGGCATCGAGTCCCCGCACCGCAGAGACGCAGCGCGTCGTGGATCTCATCTGCCCCTTCGGTTTCGGCCAGCGGGCGCTCATCGTCTCGCCGCCCAAGGCCGGCAAGACCATGATGCTCCAGGCGATCGCCGAGTCCGTGGCCGAGAATCACCCCAACGCGATCCTGCTGATCCTGCTCGTTGACGAGCGGCCGGAGGAAGTCAGTGAGATGATCGACTGGGGGCGGGGGGAAGTGATTGCGTCGAGCTTCGATTTGCCGCACGAGCGCCACGTCGCCGCTGCGGACATGGTGTTCGATCACGCGCGCCGGCAAGTCGAGCTGGGACGTGACGTCGTCATCGTGCTCGACTCGCTCACGCGCCTGGCTCGCTCGCACAACACGACGGGGCGGGGCACCGGCCGGACGATGTCGGGGGGGCTCGACGCCAACGCGCTCGCGAAGCCCAAAGGCCTGTTCGGGGCCGCGCGCGCCGTGCCTCCCAAGGACGGTGGCGGCTCGCTCACGGTGATCGCGACAGCGCTCGTGGAAACCGAAAGCAAGATGGACGACATCATCTTCGAGGAGTTCAAGGGCACCGGGAACGCGGAGTTGCGCCTGACGCGCGCGCTCGCCGATCGGCGCATCTTTCCCGCCGTGGATATCGCGGCGAGCGGTACACGCCGCGAGGAACTGCTCGGCGATGCGAAGACGATCGAGGCAAAACAGAAGCTCCGGCGTGCCTTGGTGGATCTCCCGCCGGAGCAGGCGATGCAGAGTCTACTGCATCAGATGAAGCGCGCTAAGACGAATGCCGAGCTGCTCGCTTTGGTTTAGCTAGGCCTCCGGAACAATCGATTACGACGTTGGGAGCGTATACCCGGGACCGCGGATTGCGACGAGCAACGTCGGAACGGCGAACAGCGTGATCGGCGTCGAGAGCACTAATCCTCCGATCACCGCAAGCGCCAATGGACGCTGCAGCTCGCTCCCCGCTCCGATGCCCAGCGCCAGGGGCAAGAGACCGAACAGCGTGCATAGCGTCGTCATCAGAATGGGGCGCAGCCGCACTCGCGCCGCTTCACGGATGGCGACGTCCAGCGCGACTCCCTCCTCCCTCATGCGCAGCCGCGTGAAGTCGAGCAGGATGATGCCGTTCTTGACAATAAGACCCACGAGCAGAATCAAGCCCATGAACGACGCCACGTTCAGGGCGGTGCCGGTGAGCAGCAGCAGCCCGAGCGCCCCCACAAACGACACCGGCGCCACGAGCAACACGATCAGGGGTTCGACGAAGGACTCGAACTGCACGACCATGACGGCGCAGACGCTCACCGCGGCGAGACCGAGCACGAGCAGGAGCGCACGGAAGGCCTGCTGTTGGCTCTCATATTGGCCGCCGAGCACGACCCGGACACCCGCCGGTGCGGGATGGGCGCGAAGCACACGCTGCACGTCGCCCATGACCCCGCCCAGCGATCGCTCGCTGACGTCGGCCGTCATCGCGATCATCTGCTGTTGGTTTTCGCGCTCCAGGCTGATGCGCGATTGTGTCGGCGTGAATGTCGCCAGGCTGCCGAGCGGCGTGACGCGGCCGCTGGCGACAATGGGCAGCGCTCGCAGTCGCAGGGGATCGTAGCGCACCGAGTCGGGCGCCCGTACCCGGACGCCGACCGGCCGCTCCTCAGCGCGGATCTCGCCTGCTTCCGTTCCCAGGAGAGCGGCGCTGACGGTGCTCCCCACGTCCTCCGGCGTCAGCCCTATCCGGTCCGCCTCGGCCTGGTTCACGCGCATCATCAGCTCGGGCGACGGTTCGGCCACGCCGTGGTACAGGTCCTCGAGTCCCTCGACGCCCTCCAAATCGGGGGCGAGGCGCTGTGCAAACGCTTCGAGTGTATCGAGCCGCTCCCCGAACAGCTTAATCTCGACGGGTTTCGCCGCGCCCGCGAGATCGTTGATGACGTCCGACAGAATCTGGACAAACTCGATATGGAGCCGTGGCACCGCAGTGGTGATCGCGCCGCGCACGTCGTCCATCACGGCGAAAATGTCCCGCGAGCGGCGGTTGTGCGGCACGAGACGCGCCGCGATGTCGCCGGTGTTCTGCGACGTGGCGAAGAGGCCAAGCTCGGCGCCGGTGCGGCGCGATGTCGCTTCGATCTCCGGCGTCGCCGCGAGGATTCGTTCTGCGATTCCCACTTCGCGGTCGGTTTCTGCCAACGCCGTGCCCCCGGGCGTGAAATAATCGAGCACGAACGCGCCTTCGTCCATTTCGGGCAGGAAGCCCGTGTCGACGAGACGCATGAGCACGATTCCAACGACCACGAATAACAGTGCCGCAACGCCAATCCGGCGTGGATGGTGCAGCACCACGGCGAGGGCGCGCTCATACCGGGAGCCGAGCGCGTCGAGCGCCCGCTGCGCGCGCGCCAGCGGTCCGCTCGCGCTAGCCTCGACCTCGTGCGGAGTCACGAACTGCTCGGCGAGCAGCGGGATAATCGTCAGCGCGAGCACCAGCGACACCAGGACGGCCACCGTCAGCGTCGTCGCTAGAGCGGCGAAGAACTGTCCCACGACGCCCTGCAACAGGCCGAGTGGCAGGAAGACGACGACTGTCGTCAGCGTCGAGGTCGTCACCGGCCAGATCAGCTCCTGCACCGCCGCGCGTATGGCCTGCAGACGGTCGGTCGTCAATCGCAAGTGGCGCGCAATGTTTTCCGTAATGACAACGGCATCGTCGATCACGAGACCGATCGCAATCGCCATCGCGCCGAGGGTCATGAGATTGAACGTCTGACCGACCATCCGCATGACAAAGACGGTAATGGCGAGCGTCAGCGGGATGGATGCCGCGCTGATTGCCGTGATACGGCCGTGGCGCAGGAATACCAGCAGCACGACGACCGCCAGTGTGGCGCCGATCAGCATCGCATCGCGCACCGACCGAACGGCCTCGCGGACCAGCTCCGCCTGGTCGTACACCGGCTTCAGATGCACACCGGGCGGGAGCGTGGGAGCGACAGTCGCCATGATCCGCGCCACACTATCCGCGAGCGCCAGCGTGTTGCCGCCAACCTGGCGCGTGACGTTGATCAGCGCCGCCGGCTTGCCATCTCCCGCGATGATTCGGACATGGTCCTCCGTCCCCAGCCGCACCGTCGCGATGTCCCGCACGCGCAATCCACCCCGCACCACCACCGCCCCGATATCGTCGGGGGCATGCGCTTCCTGATCGGTCACGATCAGGTACTGGCGGTAGTCCTGGGCCACGCGGCCGACGGCCTGCACGGTGATGGCCCGCCGGATCGCGTCGGCCAGGTCGGCGTAGGTCATGCCTTGCGCCGCGAGCCGGGCAGGATCGGCGATCACTTCGAGCTCGCGCACATCAGACCCTTGCACCTCCACGCGCCCGACGCCTGGGACGCGGGAGATCAGCGGCTTGATCTCGTACCGCGCGAGATCGTACAGGGTCGCGGGCTCTCCACCCTCGACGTTGTAGGAAACAATTGGGAACAGGGACGGGGTGAGCTGTTCGACGTCGATTGTCAGATTGGGTGGCAGCGCGCTCTGGACCTGGCTCACGCGCGCGCGCACCAACTGTAGCGCCTGATCCATGTTCGTGCCGGGGACGAATGTGATGGCGATTTCGGTTGCGCCGCGGATCGAGTGCGACCGGACGCGCAACACGCCGGGTACGACGCTCACGGCCTCCTCGAGCGGCCGCGTAATACTGAAGACGACCTGGCGCGCGCCAAACGTCGACCCCTGGGCGACCACGGTGATCCGCGAGAACTGCAGCTCCGGGTAGATGGCGGACGGGAGCCGTAATCCCATCCAGACGCCGGCCGCGCTGAGCAGGGCAATCAGGAGATAGACGAGCCGCTGCTGGCGACTCAGGATGTCGAAGAGCTTCACCGCCGCGCGCCGCCGATCCTGGCGCTGTCTTGTACGCCATAGGCGCCGGTCGTAATGACGATCTCGCCGGCGGCGACACCCGAGAGGATCTCGACCTGGGACTCGGTGCGTCCGCCGATCGTGACGGCGCGGGCGAGCGCGATGCCCGTCGAATCCACGACGAAGACCCGGTAGCCGTCTCCTTCCGGGACCAGCGCGACCACAGGAATTACCACGGCGCGTGGATTCACACCCGTGACGATGCGCCCGAACACCGATTCACCGATCCGCAGCGCCCTCGTCGGTCGCGCCAACCGGGCCCGCACCGCTACCGCGCGCGAGGCGGAGTCCACGGCGGCGCCGATACTCGTCACGACGCCTGGCCCCAGCGCCTCGCCTCCAGAGCCTTCACCGCTCGTGACGGTCACGGTGTCCCCGTCATGGATCCGGCCGGCTTCGGTCGGGGAGACGTTGAAGACGATGTCCAGCGACCGCGGGTCGGCGACCTCGACCATCGTCTGGTTCGCATCGACCGAGGCGCCGAGGACCGCGTTCATGCGGGTGACGACTCCGCTGAGCGGGGCGCGCAGCGTCGCCAGCTGTTGCGCCCGACGAGCGGTGACCGCAGCAGCCTGGGCCGCCGCGAGATCGGCTGCGGCCTGGCCGCTGTCCTTCTGCGCCAAGACGCCGGCCTGGACAAGCCGCACCGCGCGCTCGTAGGCGCGCTCCGCATTCGCCAGCGCCGCGGCGGCGCTCTGCGCGGCAGCGTCAAACGGGGCGCGCTCGAACTGGACCAGTGGATCGCCTTCCGCGACGCGCTGTCCTGCGACCACGAAAATGCGTGCGACTCGCGTCTGCCCGGGCGGGGCGAGCGCGGCGAAGCGCTCCGGTCGCGGGATCACCGTCCCGATTGCGCTCAACACGTGCGGGAACGCCTGGACTGTGGCAACGCTCGTCTCTATCCCAAGGACGCCGGGCTCTCGGGAGGTTTGTTGTCC
>DATGVC010000005.1:0-20527 GCA_035300745.1 Gemmatimonadales bacterium
CGGACGAGTTTGTAGCAGGTCTCGAGGTCGGTAAGGTTGAGGTTGGTGAACATGTTCGACAACAGCGTCAGGAACCGGTTGCCGGCGTAGTGCCAGAAGTAGAGCACGCGATGGGGCCCGCCCTGGAACCGCGATCCATAGACTGCATCTGCCTGGCGGGCCCGGATGGGCAGGAGCAATGCCGGCAGGTCCGCCGGGTCATATTCGAGATCCGCATCCTGCACGACGACCGCGTCACCGGTGGCAACGGCTATGCCGCTACGGATTGCGGCGCCTTTGCCGCGGTTCTTCTCGTGATGGATCACCCGGTCCACGAGGCCCTTTTCCGCCAGCCTGTCGAGGATCTCACGCGTTCCGTCGGTCGACGCGTCGTTGACGGCAATGATTTCAAGGCGCAGGGCAACTTCGCGGATGCGTTGCAGCGCGATCTCGACCGTCGCCGCTTCGTTGTACGCCGGCATGATCACAGTGAGTAACAGGTTGGGTGAGCGGCGCTCTTCCCGCATCACGCCGCCTCACCGATGGCGATGAGGGACTGCCCTACCCGCCAGGGAATCAGCCGCTCGAGCCGGAACAGCGGAACCAGCGCGTCGTACAGCTGGAGCGAGGCCGCCGGAATCATCTGCCGGCGCAATACCCGCCCGGCAAACCACCATCCGGGGACGCCCGCAAGATTGAAGTACTCGATGTGCGCCACCCTGAAGCCCGTTGCGTCCAGCAGTGACCCGAGGCCGGCGCGCTTGTAACGGCGGTGATGGCCGAGGGCTTGGTCGATCGTGCCGTACAACACGGGGAGAGCGGGCACGAGCAGGATCAGGCGACCTGACGGTGCCAGCATCCGACGGATCGCCTGGAGCGCGGAGATGTCGTCGTCGACGTGCTCGAGGACGTTGAGGCAGATGATCGTGTCGAAGTACTGGCCGGCGAGCGCGCCGAGCTCAGTCGGCAAAGAGAGGTGCGCCACGGCGATATTGGTGTGTTTCGCGAATCGCGTGCGCAACCGGTCCAGGTACTCCTCCCGCGTGTCGGTGAGCACCAGCCGTTCGGAGTCGACAAGAAAGGCCGACAGGTTGCCAATTCCGGACCCGATCTCGAGAACCCGGCGGCCCACCCAGCGGCGCAGGCGATCGAACATCCAGCGGTTGTAGCGCTGGGCGCCGGACAGCTGCTCCAGCGTCTCCGCGCCGACGGGATCACTGGGCCGCTCGATTGCTATGGAGCTTCACTCGTCTCGGAGTCGGAGTCGGGCTTCTTCTCACTGCCGTCGTAGCGACTGAGTTTACGGTAGAGCGTGGACGGGTCGATGCCGAGGACCTCGGCGGCACGGGTCTTATTGCCCCCTTCGCTCTGCAGCACCCACGTGATGTAGGCCTGCTCGATCACGTCGAGGGACGGATTCTTATGCGGCCGCTCCGCCACCAGCGGCTCCGCCTTGCGCTCGCTGATCCGGTCCGGGATTGCGGAACGCGGGATGACGTCGCCCCTGGTCAGGGTGACGGCCCGCTCCAGCGCATTCTCGAGCTCGCGCACGTTGCCGGGCCAGTCGTACGCCATGATGATCGCGAGGCCGTCTTCCGAAAGCGTCTTGGGCTGTTCGCTGCGCTCGGCCGCGATGCGCTCCAGGAACGCGTTCACGAAGATCGGAATGTCGTCGCGGCGGTCGCGCAGCGGCGGTAAGGTGATGTTGATGACGTTGAGCCGATAATAGAGATCGCTGCGGAAACGGCCGCGTTTGATGTCGTCTTCCAGATTGCGGTTGGTGGCGGCGACGACGCGCACGTCCACCGGAATCGCTTCCGTGCCGCCCACCGGTATCGCTTCGCGCTCCTGGAGCACACGCAACAGCTTCACCTGTGTGGCGGGCGACATCTCCCCGATTTCGTCGAGGAAGAACGTCCCGCCGCGCGCCGCGGCGAACAGCCCTTGCTTGTCGCGCACTGCGCCGGTAAACGAGCCCTTCACGTGGCCGAACAACTCCGACTCGAGCAGGCTCTCCGGCAGTGCACCGCAGTTGAGCGACAGGAACTGTCCTTCGACACGCGCCGACAGCTCATGGAGGTAGCGGGCAATGACTTCCTTCCCCGTGCCGGACTCCCCCTGGATGAGCACGGTGCTTTCGGTGGGCGCGACCTGCTCGGCGAGCCGCAGCACGTCGCTGAACAGCCGTGACTTGCCCAGCGGTTTGACCTGACCGGAGCGCTCGCGGCGGCGGATCTCCTGCTTGAGCTGCTTGTTCTCCGCCCGCAGGCGACGGTGCTCGGCCGCACGGCGGCAGATCGCCACCATGTCATCGTTCGAGAACGGCTTCTGTATATAGTAGAAAGCGCCTTCGTTCACGGCCTGAATCGCGGTCTGCAGCGACGCCTGCGCGGTCATCAGGATGACCGGGGTTTCGGGGTCCTGCCCGCGAACGGCTGAGAGGATCTCGATTCCGGTGACGCCCGGCATCTTGAGATCGGTGAGGACGATGTCGGGCGCCGAGCCCTTGAGCTGCTCCAGCCCCGCCTTGCCCCCCTGCGCGGTCGTGATATCGAAGCCCTCGTTCTTCAGCAGGATGCGGAGGGTTTCGAGGATGCCTTGTTCGTCGTCGATGACGAGGATCGATGGTGCGGTAGCCATTATGCGGCTTCCTCCTTCCGACGAGCGGCCGGGAAGTAGACGGTGAACGTCGTTCCCTTGCCCGCTTTCGTGTCCACCAGCACAATGCCGCGATGCGCTTCGACCGCACGCTGCACGATGGCGAGTCCCAGCCCGGTGCCCCCGACGCGTCCGGTGGCGAACGGCTCGAACAAACGATTCTGCAACTCGGACGGGATGCCGGGGCCGTTGTCGCTTACACGCAGCGCCACCGGGTTCTCGATGCCGGCCGCGCCGGGCAGCTCGTTCGCCGCCGCGCGGCCGGTGCGTACCGTCACCGCGGCCCGGGAACCGGCCGCCTGCACGGCATTGAGCACGAGGTTTGAAACGACGCGGTGCAGCAGGTCCTCGTCGCCCTCCATCGGCGTGGACCCGCCCTCGAGCGTGATCTTCACGCCCGCCCCGCAATCGGGATGCTGGCGGACCAGACGGATCGCCGCTTCCGCCACCTGGCGCAGATCCATGGGCCGGCACTCGGTGACGCGTACGCGGGAGAAGTCGAGAAACTCCGAGAGCAGCCGCGACAGCCGGTCACTTTCGCGCACGATCAAATTCGCGAGGAATTTCTCGTCCGGATTGGCGCGCGATGAGCGACCCAGCTGCTCGACAGAGCTGCGGATCGAGGCCAGCGGATTCTTGATCTCGTGCGCCAGGCTCGACGACAGCTCCGCCACCGCTTCGAGCCGCTCGGCCCGCAGATGCAACTCCTGCAGGCGCTTGGAGTCGGAGATGTCGGTGAAAATCGCGGAGACGCGAGGCCGCGCGCCGACGGGTCCATCGAGCGTCGTCGTCGTGACGCCGATCGGAAAGCTGTGATCGGGACGATGCACGGTGGCCTCGACGCGCATCAAGCGCACCCCGCGGCGCGCGGTGGACGTCACCGCGGCCCAGAACTCCGGGGCGAGGCGGGCGAACTCCGGCATCACGGAACGACCCAGCCACTCCCGCGCCTTGAATCCCAAGATCTCTTCCGAGGCAGGATTGGCGTACAGAAGGCGTCCGTCGGCGTCCACGGTGAGGACGCCAGTGCGGATGTTGCGCAGGACATCGTCCGCCTCGAGCTGCACCTGGCGCACCTCCGCAGCGAGCGCTTCGCGCTCGGCACCCATCACGTTCACCCGGGTCGCTACGTAGGTTGTAACGACCGCCACTAGGGCAAAGACGGTGAGCTGGATCCAGACGCCCGCTGAGAAGGTCGCCGAGTGACCCCAGAACACGTCGGCGAAGTACACGAGCCCGGCAAACAGCGTGACGAGTCCGGCATTTGCCGGCGGCATCAGCAGCGCCGTGACGGCGATGAGGATGACGTAGAGGCTGGCGAGATCGCTGTCCGCGCCCCCGGTCATGTGCACGACTGCGGTGATCAGGAAGACGTCGAACAGCGCCTGAAGATAGAGGAACGTCGGACCTGGCAGCCTGCGTCGAAAATGCGTATGCCAGTACGAAGCGACGGTGACCGCGGCGGCGGCCACGAGCAGCAGCGACGTGCCGAGGATGTCGAGCGGCGCGGCGACCCTGATCTTCAGCGCGGTCGTGACATAAATGGCGATCGCCAGGCACAGCCGCCCGATGTACACGAGGCGGAGGAGCTCAAGAGCGGTCGGAACCACCGACCCCCGGGATTTGACGCCGAGCCAGCGCATGGGGGGTCAGTATTGATGGCGGTCTGGCAAAATGCAAGATACCACGGTCACAAAAGGGGCCCCGGCCGTTGTCGGGACCCCTCAGGAACCGTGCTCGCAGACGTGATTTGCGGTACTACAGACTGGCTCCTACTGGACGATCAGCACCGCCACGATACCACCCAACCCGTCAGGCACCGTGGCGACACCCGCAGGCACGACCCAGCTGCGACCATCGACCAGGACGTTGAAGTGGTGCAGCCCGCGGGGGAGGACAAAGGCACCTTCCCACAAGTCCCCGCCGAGCGCGCGCAGGGGGTGCGTCTGCCACCCGTCCCAGTCCCCCGCCATGGCGACGGACTGGGCGCCGGGAAAGCGGAACCGAACGACCTGGCTGTCGCCGCGCACTTCGGCGACGAGGGGACGCAGCTGCTTTCCGCCCGCTGCGAAGCGCGGGCGCGTCGAGCCGAGGCGCAGGCCGAAGCTGAAAAAGCCGCCGCGCGGGAATCCCTGATAGGGCTCACGCAGATAGCTACCGCCCCCAAGCTCGAGCGACACCAGGCTTCCCGGGAACAGTTGGAGGAACGCGCTTCCCGCGCCGGTCGATCCGTACGCCGATGACAGCCGGGCGTCGGCTGACAGCGTTAGCGAGGCGGGCCCGCGCTGCAGCGTGACACCGGCGCCAGCATCAGTAAACCAGGCGCCAAAGAATCGCGTCGGCTCCAGGGAGAGGCTCCATTCGGAGCCGCCCGGTCGCCACCACGCGCGGGCGCGGGTGTGCAGCGCCACGAACGCCGGGGCTGCGTCGTTGGCGATCTTGCCGGTCGAGGGCCCGGCTCCCAGCGCAAAGCCCCCGCGGCGCGTCGACCACAGCAGTTCCCCGACGGCGTGGGCTGCCGCCGTCCACGAGCCGCCTGTGCGCGTCGTTCCTGTGAGGATCCCTTCGGCCCCGAGCCGCCACCGGCCGGCCAGGCGAGGCGTGACCCCCCAAAACTGCAGACGCCCATTGCCCGCTCTTACGCCGCCGGGGAGCGACGCAAGGTAGCCTGAGGCTTGGATTACAAACGCGGGTGACGTGTACCCCACGGCGGGCGATAGCATGGCCGCCGTGAAGCTCGCTCCCGGGAAGGTGTCGCGCCGCTCGGTACGGACCGTGCCGACGCCGATTCGGAGGGTTGCCCGAGTCTGGGCGCTAGCCGGCCAGACAAGGATGCCGATCGCCAGCAGCACCAAACTTCCTGAAACACGGGTAGGGGCGCGGGATGCCGCGCCCCTACACCACCGTTCAGACAGGTATACCACGACTCGTTACGGCTTGTGGCGCCCGATTTGCCTGACCTGCGCGGTGCCGGGGGGGGGAGCCGGCGTGTCGTTCCCGACGTCTTCCTGCTCACCACCCTGGTCGATTTGATCACCGACCTCTACGTCGTTGTCCAAGCCCTCCGGTTCATCGACGCCGTCCTGGTCCAGCTCGCCATTCTCGACGTCACCGTCATTATTCTCGCCATTGGCCTCATCTGGGCCTTCCTGATTATTGGCGACATCGCTCGCGCTGGGCGCACCGACAACTTCGCCCTGGATGTGCATGGCGATACCGTGCTGCCTGGTCACACCGGCGGCCGGGTTGGGAGGAGGCGGCTGCTGCCCGACCAGCACTGACGGCAAGGCCAGCGCAGCGACTACCCCCAGAAGCTTGCGAAGCATTGTTCCTCCTAGATAGGAAACGACTTCCGACCTCTAAAGATGCTGCCGGGGGCCCCAGGTAACACTCGTTACCAACCCGGCCCGGGCGACTCTTTTAAGGTAGCACCGCTTGCCGGTGTCGCGCGTCACATCTAGCATGCTCGGGTGATCCCCGGGCGAAAGGTAAGGGTGGCTTCGAAGGACGCGGCGACGGACGGCGAGATTGTGCGGGCGGTGCTCGCGGGCGATGTCGAACGGTATGCGGTGCTGGTCGAGCGTCATCGCGATCGCTACGCGCGCTATGCGGTTAAGATGCTTGGCTCGCACGACGCTGCGGAAGACGCGGTGCAAGACGCGCTGGTACGGGCGTTCGATCACCTGGGGGAGTGCCGGGAGCCCGAAAAGTTCGCGGGATGGCTGTTTTTGATCCTGCGAAACCGCTGTTTCGCCGAGCACCGGCGATACGAGCGCGAGGCGCGATTGCCGGAAGAGGCGGCTGGTTCGGTTGCCGCGCCGGACCGCTCCGACGGTGCGATGGAGCGGCGGGAACGTGCCGGCGCGCTTCATCGCGCGGTTCAGGAGCTGACGCCGGAGCAGCGCGAAGTCGTTGTTCTGAAGCATGTGGAAGAGCTGCCGTACGAAGAGATAGCTCAGATCACTGGTGCCACGGTGGCCTCGCTCAAGATGCGGATGCACCGGGCCTATGATCGGCTCCGGGAACTGATGAAGGAGCACGTATGAAGAAGCCTTATCATGACCTCGTGAAGCGTCTCCTGGACGGTGAGCTTCGCCTCGCCGAGCTGCCGCCCGACTTGCGCGCCGAGGGCGAAGAGGCGCTGCGCCTGCTGGGCGCAGTGGATCGGACGCCGGTCACGTTGTCTCCGGCAGTCACCTCGCGCGTGATGGCGACGGTGCGGGAACGCACCCGGTCGCCAGCGCGACGGGCGTGGCGCTGGCTCGTGACGCCGCGCAATGTCGAGGTGCGATTCCGCATCCGGCCCTGGCTGGTTGCCCCGGCTCTCGCCGCGGCAGCCGCCCTTGTCCTGGTGCTGGCGAGACCTCAGACGCCCGTCTCATCGACGAACGTTGTCTTCGTCCGCTTCATGTTGCACGCGCCCGGCGCGAAGAGCGTAACGGTGGCGGGAACCTTCAATCAGTGGGACCAGAACGCCGCGCCGCTCATCCCGGCCGGCACGGACGGCGTGTGGACGACGACGCTCGCCCTTCCCGTCGGCCAGCATCAGTACGCGTTCGTGGTCGACGGCCGGCGCTGGGTCGCGGACCCGGCCGCCCCGGCAATCGACGACGGGTTCGGACGTCGGAACAGCGTGGTTGCCGTCACGAGACAGGGAGCCCGGACGCTGTGAGCGCCCCCTGGCTCACCGTCGCGATGGTCGCTGTCGCGGCGCACCTGCCGACGCGCAGCGCCCTGGCGTCTCAGGACGTCGCGGCGCGTCTGGAAGGTCGTGCCCCCGCAGCCGTCGTGAAGGCCGTGCAGACAATTGCGCAGGACGCCGCGGCGCGGGGACTCCCGGTCGAGCCGCTGATCCAAAAAACCCTGGAAGGAAGTGCTAAGGGTGTGCCGGCCGAGCGCGTGGTAGCGGCCGTGCGCCTCCTGGCGGCGCGACTGGATGAGGCGCGCACCGCGCTTCGTGACGCCGGGATTGCCACGCCGGAACCCGAGGCGCTCGAGGGAGGGGCGTACGCGCTCAGCGCTGGGCTCAGCGCCGACCAAGTCCGCGATCTGGGACGAGTGAGTCGACCTCTGTACGATCCGGCGCTGACCCTACACATCGCGGCCACCCTCACCGCGCTGGGCGTACCCGCACGCCAGGGGGTCCAGCTGCTACTCCACATGATCCAGGCTGGGCGGACGTCAAACGAGTTGCTCGATCTACCCGGTGAGGTGCAAGCCAGCATGGCCCGTGGCGCCAGCGCAGCCCAGGCGGCTGAGGCACTCGACATCGATGAAGGCGCGTTGGGTCAGCACGGATCTCACGGCGAGGAGGGGCGGGAGCACCAGGCCCGCCCCCACAGGCCCTGATACTCGCTACTGCACGGCGTTGACCATGTCGAAGATGGGCAGATACATCGCAACCACCATACCGCCCACGATGACACCCAACACCACGATCATGATCGGCTCGAGCAGCGACAGCAGCGCGCTGACCGCGGCGTCCACTTCATCGTCGTAGAAGTCGGCGATCTTGGTGAGCATTTCGTCCAGGCCGCCGGTCTGTTCGCCGACGGCGATCATCGAGATCACCATGGGCGGGAAGACCTTCGATTTCTGCAGCGGCGCCGCGATCGTCTCACCGCCGGCGATCGACGCCCGTGACTCCATCACCGCGTTGTGAATCACCATGTTGCCGGCGGTGCGCGCCGTGATCTCGAGGCCGTCGAGAATCGACACTCCGGAGGAGATCAGCGTGCCGAGCGTGCGCGTGAAGCGGGAGACGGCGGACTTGCGCAGCAAGTCGCCGAGCACCGGCAGGCTCAGCAACAGTTTGTCGATCTGCAGCTTCCCGGGCGTGGTCTTGTAGTAGCGGTTCACGGAGACGACCGCGAAGACCCCGACGCCGATGATGGCCCACCAGAAGTTCTTGAGGACGTTGCTCGCGCCGATCACGATGCGGGTGGGCAGCGGCAACGCCAGGTTTACGGAAGCGAACATGCTTTGGAATGTCGGAATCACGAAAATGAGCAGCACGGCGATCGCGATCCCGGCGACTGAGAAAATCACCGCGGGGTAAATCATCGCGCCCTTCACCTTGCGGATGATGGAGTCGTTCTTTTCGAGGAAGACCGCGAGGCGCAGCAAGATCGTGTCGAGAATACCGCCCGCTTCGCCAGCGGCGACCATGTTGACGTACAGGTCAGTGAATGCCTTGGGGTGCTTGCGCAGCGCGTCAGCAAGCGTGTGGCCGCTTTCGACGTCGTACACGACCGCGCGGGTCACATCCGCCAGCACCTTGTTCTCGGTCTGTTGCGAGAGAATGTCGAGCGCCTGCACCAGCGGCAGCCCGGAGTTGATCATCGTGGCGAACTGCCGGGTGAAGATCACGACGTCGCGCGTCTTGATGCCGGGCTTGAAAAAGTCCGCCAGCCCGCCGCCCTTCCCCTTGGCCTCGCGGACTTGCACGACGATCATGCGGTTCTTGCGCAGGTGTGCAATGACGTCGTCGCGCGAGGCAAGATCGATCTTGTCGCGGACCAGACCGCCCTTCAGGTTGCGTGCGGTATACTCGAATACCGGCATGGGTCAGGCTCCAGCCACGTCCTCAGCGGCGCATGGCGACTTTGGGTGAACCGGCCTGTGCGGGGGCGCCCGCAGCCGGGGTCTCCTTGTCCTCGGGCGGCGCTTCGCCGATCGAGCGTAGAAAATCGTTCGGTTTGGACGTGACCCGGAGACATTCGTCTTTCGTGACCTCTCGCCCCATGTAGAGCTGGTAGAGCGCGTCGTTCAACGTCTGCATTCCGTATTTCTTGCCTGCCTGCATCGACGACTCGATCTGGTGAACCTTGTCGTCGCGTATCAAGGCGCGAATCGCGGGCGTGCAGATCATGATCTCCGCGGCCATGACCCGGCCGCGGCCCTTGGCCCGCTGCAGCAGCGTCTGCGTCACCACACCCTCGAGTACGAACGCGAGCTGCGCGCGTACCTGAGACTGCTGGTGCGACGGGAAGACGTCGATGATACGATTGATCGACTCGGCGGCAGAGTTGGTGTGGAGCGTCGCGAACGCCAGGTGCCCCGTCTCCGCGATGGTGAGCGCCGCCTGAATCGTCTCGAGATCGCGCATTTCGCCGATCAGCACGACGTCGGGGTCCTGGCGGAGCGCATACTTGAGCGCGGCCTGGAAGCTGTTGGTATCGGTCCCCACTTCGCGCTGATTGACGATGCAGGCCTGATGGCGGTGGATGAACTCGATGGGGTCTTCCACCGTGATGATGTGGCCCTTTAGCTCCTTGTTGATCTTGTCGATCATCGCGGCCAGCGTGGTGCTCTTGCCCGAGCCGGTCGGGCCCGTGACCAGCACGAGGCCGCGGGGGCGGTCGGAGAGCTGTGCCACCACGTTCGGGAGGCCCAGCTCGTTGAAGGTCTTCACGTTGAACGGAATCTGCCGAATGACGACCGATACGCAGCCGCGCTGCTTGAACACGTTGCCGCGGAAGCGCGCCAGGTTCTGGATGCCGAACGAAAAGTCCAGCTCGCTCTCGGTCTCGAAGCGCTTCTTCTGGTTTTCGGTGAGCACCGAGTACGCGAGCGACAATGTGTCCTTGGGCGTCATGACTTCTTCGCTGGACGCGCTCACGATATCGCCGTCCACGCGGAGCTTGGGCCGCTCGCCCGCCACGAGGTGGAGGTCGGAAGCGTCCTTCTCGATCATTTCCTCGAGCAGCGCTCGGAGGTTGATGGGCATGCTCCGTCTCCTTATCCGGCTGCGGTTTCCTTCACGACTTCCTCGAGCGTGGTAATGCCCTTCTTGACCTTTAACATCCCGTCCATGCGCAGCGTCAACATGCCTTCTTTGACGGCGAGATCGCGCAGCTCTTCAGTCGACGCCCCCTTCAAGATCTCACGGCGCAGGGGGCTCGTCAGCGCCATCACCTCGTACAGTCCCTGCCGGCCGCGGTATCCCGTGCCGGCGCAGGTATCGCACCCGGCACCCTTGAAGAACGGGCCTTCCTTCTTGTCGATGGCGAAGGCATGCATCTCCTCGGGCGTGTACTCGTGCTGCTGCTTGCACTCCTTGCAGATACGCCGCACCAGCCGCTGCGCCGCGATCAAGTTGACCGCGCTCGCGACGTTGAACGGCTCGATCCCCATGTCCACCATGCGCGTGATGGTGGACGGCGCATCGTTGGTGTGCAGCGTCGACAGCACCAGGTGGCCCGTGAGCGCCGCCTTGATCGCGATCGAGCCCGTCTCGAGATCGCGGATCTCGCCGACCATGATGACGTTCGGGTCCTGGCGCAGGAACGCCTTTAGCGCAGCGGCGAACGTCATGCCGACGTCGTTCCTGACCAACACCTGATTGATGCCGAGCAGGTTGTACTCGACGGGATCCTCCGCCGTCATGATGTTCACGTCGATCTGATTGATCCGTGAGAGCGCCGAGTATAGCGTGGTCGTCTTGCCGGATCCTGTGGGCCCCGTCACCAGCACCATGCCGTAGGGATTCTCGATGGCCCGCAGCAGGCTTTCTTCAGCCTTGGGCTCAAAGCCGAAGGTCTTCAGGTCGAGGGTGAGATTGCCCTTGTCGAGGATTCGCAGCACGATCTTCTCGCCGAACAGCACGGGCAACGTCGAGACGCGGAAGTCGATGACCCGCGCGCCCATCTTCAGCTTGATGCGCCCGTCCTGCGGCACGCGCCGCTCGGCGATGTTGAGCTGCGCCATGATCTTGACGCGGGAGGTGAGCGCCGCCCGCATCTTGATCGGTGGCTTCATTACTTCCTGCAGCGCCCCGTCCACGCGGTAGCGCACGCGCATCTCGTGCTCAAACGGCTCGATGTGGATGTCGGAGGCGCCGCGCTTCACGGCATCGGTGAGCAGTCCATTGATCAGCTTGACGACGGGCGCGTCGTCGGCGAGGTCCTGCGCCTTGACGTCCTCGTCTTCCTGATCCTCGACGACCTCCAGGTCTTCATCCGCCTCTACGCTCTTGAGCAGGCTTTGGAGCTGGGCGTCGGACTGCTGATAGTACCGCTCGATCGCGTTCCGGAGCGTGTACTCGCCGGCAATGACCGGGAAGACGTCGCAACGCGTGATGAACTTGATGTCTTCGATCGCGGTGACGTTGTTGGGATCGGCAATGGCGACGGTCAGCGTCCGGCCTTCCCGCTTCAGCGGCAGGACGGTGTACTTCGTGGCGATATCGGGGGGGATCAGCTTCAGGATCTTGGCGTCGACCTCAAAGCGCGACAGATCGACCGCCGGCATGCGGTATTGCCGGGCCAGCATCTTGCTGACCTCGGTTTCCTCGATAAAGCCCAGTTTGACCAGGGTATAGCCGAGGCGCATCCCGGAGTTTTTCTGCTCCAGGAGGGCCTTCCTCAACTGTTCCTGGGTGATCAGCCCCTCGCGAAGCAGGATCTCACCGAGCTTGTCCTGGGCAGCTGCCGCAGTCGCCGTATGCAACTCGTTGAAAATGAAGGGACTAAAATGGGAGTCGGGGTTGAGCGGGTCAAGGTTTTGTGGCCGGAACCCCCGAAAAAGAGACGAAAGGGAGAATGGCGGCGAGCAGTTTCGGGCCGACCCCGGACACGCTATCCAGGCGGGACAGACTGCCAAATGGACCGTGTTCAGTGCGCCACGCGACAAGGCGCTGCGCCAACCCGGGACCGATCCGAGGCAGTCGTGTGATTTCGCTCACGTCGGCACGATCGATATCGATGCGGTCACCGGGAAGAAGCGGACGGGAGAGTTGCGTGGCCCGTCTCGCGGTTTCGCGCAGGCCGCCTGGCTGAGCGACGGCCGTTGATTGCAGTCGAACGTCACCAGGAGGATCGCCGGCGGGCGGCGACAACACGTAGCGAACGGCACCGCCCGCGAGGGCGAGGAGCGCGAGCAGCAGAGCAGCGCGACGATCGTCCATGCGGCGAACCTACGCACCTTCTACGACATCATCGGTTCCGAATCGCGCGAGAAGGGTCTTAACGATGCAAGCGAGGCCTAGTGCCGAGACGTCTATCTGACTAGCGCCATTGCCACATCACCGACAATCTGCAGCGATTCCGCGCTCACCTTATCAATCGTGTCTTCCGTCGTGTGATGAGAGGGGAAATCGAAGTCGATCACGTCGATGGCATGTATGCCAGCGTGTTGCAGCGGGACATGGTCGTCGATGAGGGTCTGACCGGCCCTCGGTATGAAAACCCGCGAATACCCGAGCCTATCCGCCGTCTGCCAGACGCGTTGCACCACTTCGGGCGCAACCGCGAGGGAGTAGCCCTCCTGATAGAACTGCAGGTCTTTGTCTCCCACCATGTCGAACAGCACGGCGAACAACGTCGTATAGCCCGGTGGCAGGTGCGTTGCAAAATAGCGCGCGCCGAGGAGCGTCTCCGTTGAATCGCTGAAGTTGCCGTAGTCTTCCCCGTCGACGAACAGCAAATCCACACCGACGGTCGGCGGCGTGGCCTTGAGCGCGTCCGCCACCCCGAGCAGTACCGCGACCCCTGAGGCGCCGTCATTCGCTCCAGGAACCGGCATGCGCTGCTGAGCCAGGTTCTGGCTCTTGTCCGCGAACGGCCGGGTGTCCCAGTGCGCCAGGAACAGGATACGCTCGGTCGCCTGAGAACGAAACCGCGCGAAGAAATTGCGCAGGCGCAGGTTTGCCCCTTTGCTCGTGACCTGGCGGAACTCCTGCACCACGACCGTGTCGGCACGGGCGCGCAGCGTGGACAGCAACCAGTCGCCCGTCTTCACATGGCCCGGGGTATTGGGAATCCGCGGGCCAAAGGCCATCTGCTGCTCGATGTACGTGAAGGCGGTATGGCCATTGAACTCCCGAGCGGTCTTCCCGCCGCCCCCCCCACCCCCCCCACCCCCCCCGGCCCGGGCCTGACACGCCAGGAGCACGACGGTCAGTGTCAGCGCGATTCGTCTGGCGCGCCTCATCGCAGCTGCCCCACGCTGGTCGACAGCTGCACGAACGCGGTAATCACAAACTGCGAGATCTTGCGGTTCGTTTGACGCTCCTCGTTGAGAACGTAGGCCATCTGCAGTCCCGCGCTCATGTTGGTCGGAAGGTCAGTGTCCATGGTAAGCTGAGCCTGTGTCTGCCGGCTGTCCACATAGGGCACGCATATCTGCTGCCCGGCGCGGCGCAAGCAAGTCGTATTGTCCGCCACGGAATATCCCGCCGTCGTACGGATGTTGGAACGCCAGCGCCCTCTGGTTGGAGGCCGGAACGAGAACGTCACGGTGGCGTTGTGCGCGTCCCGTACCGTGCGAAACAGATTCCCGGCGCTGAGCCGGTCCGACGTCGTCCGGGACAGATCGAGCGTCGTGAAGACGCCGCCGACCCAGATCAGAGAAGCGGATGGGGTGAGCGCTTTCTCGATCGTGCTGTTCACCGCGACACTCCCCGGAGCCCCGAACGTCGGCTGTTCGTTGATCGATTCCGCGCGCCGATATCCCACGCGGGCGTTGACGCTCGACAAGAGTCGGCCGACCACTTGCGGCGGCGTGAATGACCAGGTGATCGATCCAGTAGGCCACTCCCGCAACCGGCTGCGAATCGGCACCTGTTGCTCGGTTCGCAACGTCCAGACAACGCCACGCGTGAGCCGGTACGTGGCGTTGGCGCGCAGGCCCAGCGGCAGTACGGCTACGCCGCCGGTGGACAGCGTCGTGTTCTGCGTCGCGGACGTGGCGAGCAGGCCGTCCACCTGCCGGAAGGCGTCGAAGCCGCCCAGCCCCAGCTGGTAGCCTGCGGAGGGCGTCGCCGTCGCACGGCTGAAGCTCGACCCCTGCTGCGCGCTGTACGTCACGTCGAGGCCCGTGATGTGGCCGAGCCAGCCCGCCACGTCGGACGAGTCGCCGAAGATCGCCTGCGCCAGACGGCGCGTGTCCAGCTGCGCGCCGGTTTCGAGGCGGCGCGCGTTACTGAACGCCGCCGGAACCCGGAATTCGCCGGTGGTGTCGCCGACCGTTCGCGCCGGCTGGCGGGCATTGGGGTCGCGCGTGAATGCGAACGACGAGCCGACGGAAGCCCGCGGCCGGATCCAGGTGCCGACGCGCGGCGTGAGGGAGATCGACGTCGTGACCAGCCGTTGCGTCTCCAGACCGACGTTGCTGCCGAACAGGGACGAGCGTTGCTGGCGAATGACACGGCCCATGGTGGTCGAGTCGCCGTAATCGCGCAGATCTCGCGTGGAAACGGCATCGACACCGAGCTGCATTCCGGTCACGGGCGTGAGCAGCACGGCGCCGGAGTTTTGCCACAGTCGCGTCTGAGAGACGGCCGGAGGCGCGGTGTCGCCCGCCTGCTGAATCGGGACGACGAACGTGAACCGTTCCGCGTCGCTGCCGACCAGCCCTGAGCGGAAATGGATGCGCGAAGGATTGAGCCGCAGCGCTTTCCCCGCCACCCGGATCGACGCCGGGTTCGGCGCCTTCGTGTAGTCGAGATTGAACGCGTAGCTCGATCCATTCGCTCGAGACAGCGAAGTGCGCGTATCTCCGCTCGAGTACGATCCGAACAGCGACACCGGGTCCAGCATCCAGCGCGCCACACCGCTGCTAGCCTGACGGATCCGGCGAGCCGAAAAGCCGTAACTCGCGGCGCTGGTGCGCGGCCGGCGGAGCCGCTGCAGGGCATCGGCCCGCAGGTCGGTGCCGCTGAGATAGAAGGGGTCGCTGCCCGCCAGCGTCCGTTGGAACGTCACCGGAACGGAGAGTCCCCAGCGATCGGGTAGGAACCGATCGACCCGCAACGTGCCGCTGACGTTGGCGCTGTTGTCGGTTACGTACGACGGATCGTCGGTCAATTGTCGAAACTGCCCGTCGCGCCGCGACACACTGACGGCGAGGTCTGCGACATCCGCGGCCGCGACCGCTACATCGATGGCGCCCGCCGCACCGGTCTCGCGCACGACGTCGCCCAGGCGGATGTCGTCCACCCACAATTCGCCCTGGTCCACAGGCGCCACGGTCTGGATGCGCCACATACCCGCCGCGATTTCCTGCACGCGGGCCAGGTTGGGTGGCGCGCTGCCCGGATCGCGCACGTGGGCGATGTAGGGACCGTCGCACATGACGAAGGCGCCATCGTGCGGCACGAGCGTGGAGTCGGGACATCCGGGATACACGCGCGCGCTGTCTCCTGACAGCCACGCCTGCTCGATGCGCGCGCGCAGGATCAGCCAGCGCTCGAACTGGACGACGACCTCGGGCTCCCACGAGGTCGTGCGCGCGGGCGTGTGGTACATGTAGAAGTTGTTCTGATCCTTCCCCGCCTTGATGAAGAACTCGAGGTCTCCGTCTTCCCACCCCACGCCGCGGCCGCGCGCCCAGACGCGCAGCGTCCGATACTTCAGGAAATTCTTGTCGCCTTCGGTCGTGAAGCGGAGATACGCTTCGGCGCGCTGGCCCAGGCCGAGCCCGCGCGCCAGCAGGCGCATCGACCGCTCGTTGATCTCGGTGGCCGTGATCTGCAATCCGGCATTTCGACGTGCCGCTTCGTCTATGACGCCGGGCGGCGGCGTGTAGCCGAGGTCCTGGTTCTCCGTGCTGACGACAGAGGCAATGACCTCGCCGACTCCGCTGCCGCGGTCACCAGCGATTCCCGGGAGGGGCGTATCGCTGCGCTTCACCCAGGAGCTGCCGATGAGCCGCACGCGGGACAGGGCGAACGGCAGCTCGACCTCCGGGCCGGAACCGGCGGGAGCGGGTGCGACGACGGTAATGCGCAGGGCCTGCACCTGCCGCAAACTCGGGGGGGGCGTGCCGACCTGCAGGGTGTCGGTGCGGAACGGAATCCGGTACAGACGCCAGCCGGCCCCGGCGTTCATGCCTCCGTCGCGCACGAAGTAGCGGGCATCACCGATCGGGAACACGAAACGCACGAAGCTCTCCGAGGTCCGCACGCCGGCGACTGAGTCGAGCACGAAGTCGCCGTCCTGGTCCTCCGTGTCGACGGCGTTGTTGTGTCGGCCGCAACGCGACCGAATGTCGCCCAAGGCGAAAGGAACAAGCTGCCCGTGTTCGGTGGCGGAGCAGAGCGGCAGCGTGTCGACCACGACCCCATGGGTGGAGTCGATAATGCCGTCGACCACGCGGTCGGAGAGGATGCCCTCGTCGTTGATCGTGGCGCTCCACGTGTGCGTGCGCGGATCACGCTCGGAGTCGAGCCGGCCCGCGCCCGCGCGCCGAACGCCGGAGTACGTCGTGTCGCCCGCCGCACTCACCTTCAACGCGGCGGGCGTGAAGGCGAGCGCATCCTCGAAGATGCCCCCGAAGTCGAACAGCACCGTCGTTCCGTTGGCACGGGCGACGCGCGCGGCGTCCTCCCAGACCCAGAACTCCAGGAACTCGACCCGCGAGAGATCGACGCCGGTGGCCGACAGGGTTTGCGTGATCGAACGCCAGCGCGGCGCGTTCTGCGGCGGTCTGGTCCAGTTCGGAAGCCCGACGCCCGGCGAGCCACGGCGATTGTTCGCGAGCCCGAGTACGCTGTCCGGCTTCAGCGTCAGCCACAGCACCGGCTCGGCGGCCTGCGCCTGGCCGACGAAGCGGAGCGTGGGATCGATCTGCTGCGGCAGAAACTGCATGGGCGCGAATAGCCCGTTGCTCACGCTGTAGGGCAGGCTCTGCCACGTGAGGAATGACGCCTGGTTTGGGTCGAAGGGCCCCCCGGTGAACCCCAGAGATTCGACGCCACGCACCGAGGTGGGGATGCTGCCCCAATGCCACGTATTGTCGGCGAGGTTAATCGAGCGCGCCGATCCCCCCTCGAATTCCTCGAGGTAGGCCTGACCGAAGCGGTTGGGCGACGGCTTCGAGATCGCCAGCTCGCCGTTTACGCTCAGGGCCGACGGCACGCTGGTGTGGACGCCGGGGAGCGCATTCATGAAGCGGGTCAGCCACTCGGGCTGGAAGCGCAACTGCGTCGATATTCCGCCGATGAACCCGGACGACGGCTCGAATCCGAGCGGCGGTCGAGTGAACGTGCTCTGCTCGTTCTGGAAGATCCCGAGCAGGTTCACCTGCCCGACCGCTCCCAGGTCGTACCGTGCCGAGAGCCCGTAGGTCGTGGTGGGGGCAAGCGAAAACGCCGCTCGCTCCTCGAATTGCGCGCGCACCTGCGCGATGCCGCCCCCCCCGGCCCCCCCGCCACCACCCTGAAACAGCGCGTCCGGGTTCTTGAATTGCAGCTGCCCCGTCGTGTAATCGATCGTGTAGTCAGTTTCGCGCGTGAGCAGCCGGTTGCCCACGTAGATGCGCTCACTGCCCTCGCGAATCTGGAAACTGTTCAGCGACAGCAGCGAGCGGTCGGGGGAGGCGGTCGCCGCGGCGTGCAGGTGCAGCGCGAACACCGACGGCGGCCCCTGGGTGGCCAGGTAGACGCGAGGTGTGCGGTACAGCGAGTCGTTGCGCTCGGCCGCCGCGAGCTTCGTCGGATCGGCGAAGGGCGCGAGGTGCGGGAAAACGATGAAGAGGTCGCGCACCGGATCGCCCTGGTTCGGATCGCGGGCGCGGGGAAACAGGCGGTTGTATTGATCGAATTTCGTCGCGTCGTTTTCCAGCGCCATCCCCAGCCGCTGCAGGTAGGTATCGCCTGCCGGGGGGGCGCTGCGCTCGCGCTGGTTCACACTCAAGGTGAGTTCGACGCTGGTGCGGTCGATCTCGCGACCGCCGACGCGGTACGCGCTGCGGATCTCGAAGCGGAAAGTGGGCGACGACGCGGTCACCGACGGTTTGGGATCGTACAGGAGCCGCAGCGTATCGGCCTTCGCGCTATCGCGGCTCGCACCGACCGGGAGCGTGCCGACCGAATCGCTGCCGCTCGCGGTGATGTACGAGGCGGCAAGGTAGTCGCTCGCGTCGAGGCGGTTGGCCAGCGCGAACCAGGTACCCGTGGGATCGACGTAGTAATCTTTCCCCTCCTGCAGGATCTCCCACTCGAACGGACCTTCGCGCTGGACGCTGCAGTCCACCGCCCTCCCACTGGTGCGGGGCCCGCAGGCGACTGCGCGCACACCGCCCACGTTCTGATTCCCGCTCGAGGTCGGCGCGATCGCTCGACGGCGATACACGCGCAACGCACCGACGGTCAGCGAATCGGGCCGAGGCAGCTGGTCGAGGCGCAGGATGTCGATGGCCGGATAGCCGGGGAGCGCCGCGGGATCGATCACGAAGAAAAACCGACCGGACTCATAGTCGAGGTCTCGCGCCTCGCGATCGAGTGGCTGGCTCGTGACGTCGCCGACGCTGTAGAATCGGTCCTTCACGACGTTGCCCTTCTGCTGGGCGAGGATGCCGCGGAGCTCGACCGGGCCCACCTGCGCGATCGCCTGCACGCCGAAGTTGTTGGCGGGAATCGCGGCGGTGATGAATCGCGAGGCCGGCGCCTGGAAGGTCACGTTGCCGGCCTCCACACGCCGCAGGAACTCGTCTTCCAGTCCCTCGTACCAGACGTGGAGGTTGTTGTTGGCATCGAACTCGCGCTGGCTGTCGAAGTCCACATCGACGTGCAGCCGCTGCCCCACGATCCCCGCGGTGCGAATCGCATACTGCGGATTGGGCGTGATCGTCGGGAAACCGGCACTGCATCCCGAGAGCGTGAGCTGCAGCTCCTGGGCCGTGCAGCGCAAGTTGCGGAACTGGTCGGCCTTCAGCTCCAACCGCAAGTTGAGTTCCATACCCAGGTCCGCGTACGGAGCTGCGGGAGGAGGTGGAGGTACTGAAGGTTGTTGAGGTGCTGGAGGAAGTACGGCAACCACTGAGGGCGCGCTGGCGAACAGCGACAGTCGTCTCCCCAGGATCTGATCGACCCAGGCGCGCGCGAGGAGCGCAGGGGGAACGCGCGCGCCAAGCCGGCCGCCTGGCGCCAATGCGGGATTGCGCGGCGGCGCGAGCGGTGGCACGCCAAACGTGTACACAGGAGCCTGCGCATGAACCCGGGGTACGACGAGCGTGAGGGCGAGTCCGACTATCTGCGCGAGACGCCGCATCCCTTGTAGAGACTTGGGGTTCCGAATATAATGGCGCGACCAACCGTGCGCATCCTGAGCCGTTACATCCTGCGGCAACACATTCCTCCGCTCGGCTACGCGCTCGCCGCGCTCACCTTCGCGATGCTCGTCAATCAGGTCGCGAAGCAATTCGGCAACTTCGTGGGCAAGGGGTTGCCGTGGGGCGTGATCTTCGAAGTGTTCGCGCTGTCGATCCCCTTCATCGTCGCCATGACGCTGCCGATGGCGGTCCTCGTCGCCGTGCTGTACACGTTCAGCCATCTCGCGGCCGACAACGAAGTGACGGCCATGAAGGCGAGCGGCATCAGCGTGGGCCGGATACTGGCGCCCGTGCTGGGCGGCGCCACGCTGATCGGTCTGATCGCGCTGCTCTGGAATGACCAGATCCTGCCGCGCTCCAATCACACGCTGCGGACGCTCCTCGTCGACATCCAACGCAAGAAGCCGACATTTCAGTTGAAGGAACAGGTGATCAACGAGGTCGTGGCGGGACAATTCTTCCTGCGCGCCACCCGCATCGACCCCGCGACGAATGCCCTGAATGATGTGACGATTTACGATCTCGAGGACCCCGACCGGCGCCGGATCATCATGGCCGACTCGGGCCGGATGGCCTACAGCTCCGGCGGCACCGATCTCTACTTAACGCTGCGCGACGGCGAGATGCACGAGATCAAGCGCACCGATCCCGTGCACTTCAGTCGCACGTTTTATACGGTCAATCGAATCAAGGTCGCCGGCGTCAGCAACACGTTCGAGCCGACCAAGAACGACGAATACCGGGGCGATCGCGAGATGACGATCTGCGCGATGCAGGACGTCGTCGCTCGGGCCAACCAGGATCTGCGGCGCGTGCGCAGCGAGGCGGTCCTCGCGGT
>DATGVC010000006.1:0-2025 GCA_035300745.1 Gemmatimonadales bacterium
CCTGCTGTCCAAGTCGTACGCGGCCACGCTGCGGTCACAGATCGATCCGAAACATGCAACACCGACGCCGCCTCACGCGGCGAGCGGCGAAGCGATGCACACGACGCACTACTCGATCGTGGACGCCACGGGCAACGCGGCAGCCGTGACCACCACGCTGAATGGCGGATTTGGCAGCGGGGTGACAGTCACGGGCGCGGGATTCCTGCTCAACAACGAGATGGACGATTTCGCGACCGCGCCGGGCAAGCCGAATATGTACGGCCTCGTGCAGGGCGAAGCAAACGCGGTCGCGGGCGGCAAGCGCATGCTGTCGGCTATGACGCCGTCGATCGTCCTCGACAGCGCCGGCAATCTCCAGATGGTCGTCGGCACTCCCGGTGGTCCCACGATCATCACGACCGTCACGCAGGTGATTCTCAACGTGCTGGATCAGAACATGAGCCTCGCCGACGCGGTCGGCGCCCCGCGGATTCATCATCAAGCGTTGCCGGACAAGACGTATTACGAGCATGGGGGATTGAGCGATTCCACTGTGAGTGCGCTGCAGGCGATGGGACATAGGATGGAGCAGCGGCGGGGGCACAGCGGCATTGTCGCCGCCATACACAAGACTGCCGGCGGGTGGGTCGGTGTTGCGGACCCACGCTACGCCGGTGGTGCGTTAGGCTACTAACCCCTGACACGGGAGTCCTGAATGCGCCTTGCGATCCAGTCGTCCCCCGCCGATGTCGTCATCGTCGGCTCGGGAGCCGGCGGTGGGATGGCCGCGTACGTTCTCACCCGCGCCGGCGTCAATGTCACCGTACTCGAAGCCGGGGGTCCGTGGGACAACACCACCGATTCCGCCATGCTCACCTGGCCGTACGATTCGCCGCGGCGCGGAGCATCGACGCGGCTCAAGCCGTTCGGGGAATTCGACGGCTGCATCGGCGGATGGGACATTCCTGGAGAGCCGTACACCGTTGCCCCCGGAGAAAGATTCCGTTGGTGGCGGGCACGGATGGTCGGTGGGCGGACGAACCACTGGGGCCGCATCTCGCTCCGCTTCGGACCGCGCGATTTCAGGGCAAAAACGTTCGATGGTTTGGGCGACGACTGGCCGATCAGCTACGACGACGTCGCACCCTATTACGACAAGCTGGAGCAGCTCGTGGGGGTCTTCGGGACCAGGGAAAACATCCCCAACGCGCCCGACAGCATCTTCCTGCCGCCTCCCAAACCGCGCTGCTACGAGCTGCTCGTCCAGGAGGCGGCTCGCCGCCTCAACGTCACCTGCGTCCCGTCTCGACTGTCGATCCTGACTAGACCGCTGCCCGGACGCGCGGCGTGCCACTACTGTGGACAGTGTAACCGCGGCTGCAAGACGAATTCCAACTTCTCCTCCACGAACGTGCTGATCGCGCCGGCGCTCAAGACCGGCAAGCTCACGCTGAAGACGAACGCGATGGCGCGGGAGATCACGCTCGACCGGACGGGACGGGCCAGCGGCGTCATCTACGTGGACACGACCGACGGCAGCGAGCAGCACATCGACGCGCGCGTGGTGGTCCTGGCGGCGAGCGCCTGCGAGACGTCGCGGCTGCTGCTCAACTCGAAGTCCGCGTCATTCCCGCACGGACTCGCGAACGGCAGCGGGACGGTTGGGAAGTATCTGACCGACACGACCGGCACGGACGCCGGGGGATTCGTTCCGAAGCTGATGGACCCGATTCCCCACAATCACGACGGTGTGGGAGGTATGCACGTCTACATGCCGTGGTGGCTCGACAACAAGAAGCTCGACTTCCCGCGCGGCTACCACATCGAGGTGTGGGGTGGCGCGGGGCTGCCGGAGGCGGGGTTCGGCGGCGGCATCCAGGGCCTCCAGGGCGGCGGTTACGGCAAGCAGCTCAAGAACGACTATCGCCGCTACTACGGCGCGTACATCGGGTTCTCGGGGCGCGGCGAGATGATTCCCAACGACGGCAGCTACTGCGAAATCGATCCGAGCGTCGTGGACAAATGGGGCATCCCCGTGCTCCG
>DATGVC010000007.1:0-13481 GCA_035300745.1 Gemmatimonadales bacterium
CGACCGGCCGCCCCTCGATGGCGCTGTGACCGCAGATCATCTCGGGCGCGACCTCGGGCTGGAACTCATCGAGCCGGCCCGCGTCCAGGAGGCACTCGAACACCGCCCGCACGTCGTAACTCATGCGATGATCGACGGGTAGAATATCGTACAGCTGGGTTGGGTCACGTTTCGGGTCGCGCGCCCCGCCCGGGGGCGTGGGATGTGGGGTGTGGGGAAGGCGGGTCACGTACTCGCGGATTCGGACCAGACACTCCTTGTCGTCCTTGGCGCGGTAATGGGCGACGGCACTGACCGCGGTGTGCGTCGTAGCACCGCCCAGCGTCTCGGCATCGACTACCTGCCCCGTCGCGCCTTTGACGAGATTCGGTCCGCCCAGTCCCATGAACGAAGTGCCTTCCACCATGAAGATCACGTCCGACAGCGCCGGCAAATACGCCCCTCCCGCGATACACGGACCCATGACGGCGGCGATCTGCGGCACTTTGAGATAGCGGCGCATGATCGAGTTGTAGTAGAAGATCCGGGCCGCGCCATACTGACCCGGGAAGACCCCACCTTGATACGGGAGGTTCACGCCCGCCGAGTCGACCAGGTAGATGATCGGGACACGCTGGCGCATCGCGATCTCCTGCGCGCGCAGGATTTTCCGGATCGTCTCTGGCCACCACGACCCCGCTTTCACCGTCGCGTCATTCGCGACGACCACCACGGGCCGCCCACCGACCCGGCCCAGTCCCGTCACGACGCCGGCCGCCGGCGCCTGGCCGTCGTACTGATCCCACGCCACGAGCAGCCCGATCTCGACCCACGGGCCGTCTTTGTCGAGAAGCGCCGCGACGCGCTCACGCGCGGTCAGCTTTCCTTGCTCGTGTTGGCGTTTGATGCGGTCCGCGCCGCCTCCCTGTTCGAGGCGTGCGCGGAGCTTCTGGTATTCGTCGCTGAGCGTCTTGAGGCGACTCACGCGGCGACGTGCTCCGCCGCCCACTCCTGGATGTACTTGATGAGGTCCGACGTCGGGGTGCCCGGGCCAAAGAGCTTGCCTGCGCCCTGCGATTCCAGCGCGCTCATGTCTTCGGGGGGAATAATGCCACCGCCGGTCAGCAGCACGTCCTGCCGGCCGGCGGCGTCCAGCAGTTTGCGGACGCGCGGGAATAACGTCATGTGCGCGCCCGACAGTATCGACAAGCCGACGACATCGACGTCCTCCTGGATCGCGGCCTGGGCGATCATCTCGGGCGTCTGGTGCAGGCCGGTGTAGATCACTTCCATCCCGGAGTCGCGTAGCGCCGCGGCCACGACTTTCGCGCCGCGATCGTGCCCGTCGAGTCCAGGCTTCGCGACCAGGATTCGGATCGGCCGGCGCCGCGACGGGGATGGGGGGGGCGTCATCGTGCGCGGAATCGCAGCAACGCCGCGAGGCCCTTCACGCCGCGGCGCGCCTTGTCGTCATACAGCACGTCCACCTGCGCCCGTTGGCGCAGCGCATCTTCGACAGCCTCGTCTATTCGCTGATCGTCGTCCTGTCCATCGGCCAGGAGGGTACGCACTTGCCCCCGCGAGAGTGCCTTGAGCGTAGGATCCACGCCGTTTACCGCCCACCCCACTGGTGCCCCCTCTTTCACCGCATCCGCGTGTGCCCGCTCCCAGGCACGTTCCCGCTGCTCGCGGAGTGCCAGCGCTGCTT
Source organism: Gemmatimonadales bacterium (assembly GCA_035300745.1). Lineage (GTDB taxonomy): Bacteria > Gemmatimonadota > Gemmatimonadetes > Gemmatimonadales > GWC2-71-9 > 20CM-2-65-7. The sequence continues at coordinate 1,688 of DATGVC010000007.1, forward strand.
CGCGCACCTCGGCGGTGGTTGTTTCTTTCGGATTGAGCTTCACGACGCCCATCACCAGATCGTGGACGTAGCTATGAAGATGCGGGATGACGGCACCGGCATCCGGCCCCACGCCGCCAAGAACGAGGCCCGCCAAAGGCCGCAGCCGGTGAATGTGGAAAATGCGATCCGCGATTTGCGCGTAGAAGCGGTGCTTCTCCGTCCGGATCCGCATATGATAGTTGTGCTCGCCCGCGCTGCCTGACGGCGTCCCCGCGCGGGCCATCACCTGGCGCTGATGAGACCCGTGGAACTTGCCTGCCCGCGAGGCCTCGATCCCGGCGAGTGACGTGAGCTCCACGCAGCCGTAGGCGGTGACCTCGAAGAAGCGAGCGGCCGTCCGGTCATGGACGATCGCGAGAATCATCCCAAACTCTTCGTCGAGCGCGACAAGCTCGCGTACCAGCGGCTCGTGGTCGATCGCCAGGCGCGAGCGATGGACGTGCGGCAGTGGCAATGCCTCGAAGAGATCCAGTGCTTGCGACGCAAAGAGCGCGATGGCGCGGGTGCTCGGCAGGTGATTCGGCTCCTCGAGGTAGTCCAGCACCCGCTGCAGGTCGGTGGCGATCGCTTCACGGTCCGCGTGCCCGAGCGACTGACGGGCCAGCGCTGCGGCCGAATCCTTCACGCGGTTCTTCATCTTGATGAGGTACTTGCCGCGGGTACGGTCGCGCGGTTCCAGCTTGAGATAGCACGTTACGACCCAGTGTGGGCCCGGGTCGATCGCCGCTAACCGCTGCACCGCGGCGTGGACGTCCTGTTCGCTGACGGCAGCCGTGGGCGAGGGGGGAGAGGGGGGGGGGCCGCTCATGGGCTAGAAAAAGACCGGTTCACGGTATGCTCCCCACACCCGTTCCAGTGCATGGCGGATCTCGTACAGCGTGGCGTAGGCCCGCGCGCAATCCAACATCGGTCCGATCACGTTCTGATCGGCCTCAGCCGCCTGGCGCAGCGCCGCGAGGCGGCGCTCCACCAGGGCCTGATCCCGCTCCGCGCGCACCCGCGCGAGACGGCGGCGCTGCTCGTCTTCTGCGTCATTGGAGACCTTCAGGATTTCGACAGGGTGATCGTCATCGGACAAGTACTCGTTGACCCCGACGATGACCTTCTCACCCATCTCGGCTTGGCGCTGGAAGGCGGCGGCCGACTGGGCAATCTGTCGCTGGAACCAGCCGCTCTCGATGCCTCGGACGACTCCGCCGATCGAATTGATTTCGGCGAACAGCGCTTCGGCTTCGCGCTCGAGCTGGTCGGTGAGCGCCTCGACGTAGTAGGAGCCGCCCAGCGGATCGATGACCTCCGCGATCCCTGTCTCGTGCGCCAGGATCTGCTGGGTCCTCAGGGCCACCTGCACCGACTGTTCGGTCGGCAGGGCCAGCGTCTCGTCCAGGGAATTGGTGTGGAGCGACTGTGTGCCGCCGAGCACGGCGGCGAGGGCCTGATAGGCGACGCGTACGATGTTGTTCAGCGGCTGTTGCGCCGTCAGCGTGACGCCGGCCGTCTGGCTGTGGAAGCGCATCATCCACGAGCGTGCCTGCCGGGCCTTGTACCGCTCGCGCATGTGTCGTGCCCAGATGCGTCGGGCGGCCCGCAGCTTGGCGATCTCTTCGAAGAAGTCGTTGTGAATGTCCCAGAAGAAGGAAAGGCGCGCGGCAAAGCTATCGATATCGAGGCCGCGAGCGATGCCCCGCTCGACGTAGGTAAAACCGTTGGCGAGCGTGAACGCGAGTTCCTGGGCGGCCGTCGCGCCTGCTTCGCGGATGTGATAGCCCGAAATCGAGATCGTATTCCAGAGCGGCGTGTGTTTGGCGCCCCATTCGAACATGTCCACGATGACTTTGAGCGCCGGCTCGACCGGATAGACCCAGGCATGCTGGGCCATGTACTCCTTGAGGATGTCGTTCTGCACGGTACCGCGCAGCTTCGCGATCGGGACGCTCTGCTTCTCGGCGGCGGCGACATAGAAGCAGAACAGAATGGCCGCCGGGCCGTTGATCGTCATGGAGGTCGACACCTGGTCGAGCGGGATGCCGTCGAACAGCGTTTCCATGTCTGCCAATGAAGAAATGGCCACGCCGCATTTCCCGACTTCCCCTTCGGACCGCGGATGGTCGGAGTCATAGCCCATCAAGGTCGGGAAGTCGAAGGCGACAGAGAGGCCGGTCTGGCCGTGCTCGAGCAGGAACTTGTAGCGCCGGTTGGTATCGCTCGCGCTGCCGAAGCCGGCGAACTGCCGCATCGTCCAGAGCTTGCCGCGGTACATCGTCGGATGAATGCCGCGCGTGAACGGATACTCACCGGGACGCCCGAGCTGGCGTTCCGCATCGAACCCATTGAGATCGGCGGCGGTATAGACCGGTTTCTTCTGGACGGTCATGTGCCGTTCCTCACTTGCTCGAGAACCTCGGCGGCGACCTCGTAGGGGCTCCGCGTTCCGGCGGCAACATCGTCGAGCCGGCGCGCCAGCAGGGCTTCAGCCTGTGTCTCATCCCATACCCATTGTCGGATCGCCCGGTTCACCACCGCCCGGGTGCGGGCTGCCAAGCGGCGCTTCCGACGCTCGACCAGCTTTCCGGTGCGCTCGAGGAATTCGTGGTGGCGGTCGAGAGCGGAGACCAGCTCGGGTATCCCCTCGCCCTTCGAGGCGACCGTTGTGAGCACCGGGGCTTCCCAGGTGTCGGACGGTCGGACCGTCCGACTGTCCGCCGCTTTATGGTGAGCGCGAAGGTGTCGGAACGCATTCCCAAGGCGAATGCCGAGCATCACTTCCACTTCCTGCTTCAGCTTATCCGCCCCCGGCCGGTCGCTCTTGTTGATCACATACAGCTCGGCGATCTCCATGACGCCGGCCTTCAGCGTCTGGATGCTGTCGCCCGATTCGGGGACGAGGACGAGAACCGTCGTCTCGGCGGTCGCGGCGACGTCGAGTTCGGTCTGGCCGACGCCGACGGTCTCGATCAGAATGCGCTCGAATCCGAATGCCTCGAGTACGTCCGCGACCTCTTCAGTCGTCGTGGCGAGGCCTCCTTGTGCACCTCGCGTTGCCATGGATCGAATGAACACGCCGGGATCGAGACTCACCGATTCCATGCGAATCCGATCGCCGAGGAGCGCGCCGCCGGTGAAGGGACTGGTGGGATCGACGGCGATCACCGCCACTTTGAGACCGCGTTCGCGATAGGCGCGCACCAGCTGTTCGGTGAGTGTGCTCTTGCCAGCTCCTGGTGGCCCGGTGATGCCGATGCGATGGGTACTGCCCTTCCCAATTCGCTTATGCAGCTCAGCCAACACGCGCTCAAAGCCCTCGCGCTGGTTCTCGACCAGGCTGATCGCACGAGCGAGGGCCGCGGTGTCGCCGCGCGTCAGTCCTTCGAGCACCGCGTCGAGTCGCATACGCTCTAAGGATAACGGCGGAGTGGCCGTCATAGGAGGGTTCCATGCAGGATCACCGACGCCACCGAGAAGTAGATGACCAATCCGGTGACGTCGACGAGCGTCGCCACGAAGGGTGCCGACGCGCTGGCGGGGTCGAATCCAAGCCGTCGCAGGATGAATGGCAACAGGGATCCCGCCATCGTACCGAACGTCACGACTCCCACCAGGCTACCGAACACGGTGAGCGCGACGAGCAGGTAGTGCTCGCCATAGATCCCGGTGATCGCATGCCACAACGTGATGCGCAAAAAGCCGATGGTACCCAGAACAGTTCCGAGCACCGCGCCTGCGGCGACTTCGCGCCGGATGACGCGCCACCAGTCGCGCAGTTTGACTTCGCCCAGGGCCATCGCACGGATCACGAGCGTGGACGCCTGGGACCCGGAGTTACCGCCGCTGGAGATGATGAGCGGGACGAACAATGCCAGGATGACCGCTTTGGCGATCTCCTCCTCGAAGAACGCCATTGCCGTCGCCGTGAGCATTTCACCCAGGAACAGCGCAGAGAGCCACCCGGCGCGTTTCCGCACCATGCGTCCGAATGCGATCTTGAGGTACGGCGCATCGAGGGCTTCGGAGCCGCCGAGTTTCTGGATGTCCTCCGTCGCCTCCTCTTCGACGACCGCGACGATGTCATCAGCGGTCACGACACCCTTCATCCGCCCGGTCGCATCGACGACGGGAGCGGCCGTGAGGCCGTGTTCGGCGAAGAGGCGAGCCACCGTTTCCTGATCGGCCGCTTCAGGGATGGTGATGATGTCGGTGCGCATCAGCTGTCCGACATTGGTCGCCGGATCGCCCGCGATCAGGTCGGTAAGCGTTATCTGGCCGCTCAGCTTACCCTGGCCATCGAGAATGTAGGCGTAGGTGGGGATGTCACGACCCTGCCTCTGCTGCGCCTGGCGCCGGAAGTAGCCGAGTGCCTCGGCCACCGTCATGTCGGGCCGCACGCGCATGTACCGCGGATTCATGAGCCCGCCGGCCTCATCCTCAGCGTAGGCGAGCAACGCGGTGACTTCCGCGCGCGTCGGCTCGTCGAGCAACGACAGTAACCCGCCCCGCTGATCGTCGGGTGCGGCTTGGATGACGTCGGCGACGTCGTCGGGTGCGAGCAACCGAATCCAATGCCGGCGGTCGCCCGGCGGCAGCGCGAGCAACACGTCGGCCTGGTCGGCGGCTTCTAAGTCGAAAAAGAACTCGTGTCCGACCTCATGAGGTAGGCGCTGGAGGCGGCGCGCCCGCTCCGTGGAAGACAGCGCGGGCCACTCCTCGGCAACGCTGAGATAGGTGATTGCGCGCTTGGTAGGCACAGGCTACTCCGGGCGGTCGAGCGGCTGCACGCGCACCGGTCCCGGCCGCACCGCCACGCGCTCAACCCGCGTCGCGCTGGCCGCAAGGACGTCGAATTCAAGACCCTTGTACGTGAACCGTTCCCCCGCGCGGGGGATCCGGCCCAAGGCCTGAATCAGGACGCCGCCGACCGTCTGCGCGCCGCCGCCCAGCGGCATCCCGAGCTTTTCGGCGACCTCGGTGGTCGGCGTGCTGCCCTCGACTTCGACGACCCGGGTCGTATCAGGGGTCGACGACGAGGGCTCGAACAGCTCGCTGACGAGGTCGTTGAGCAGGTCCTCGAACGTGACGAGTCCCGCGGTCCCCCCGAATTCATCGAGGACGACGGCGAGGTGGCGGCCGCCCCGCTGCATCTCCAGCATAAGGTCGGCGGCGCGCATCGTGCCCGGAACGGTCAGCGGCGGACGCACCAGGATGGGATCCTCCGGTTGGCGGCCCAGCAGATCGAGTGTGTGCGCGACACCGACGACTTCATCCAACGACCCGCGGTATACGGGATAGCGGCTGTATCCCGACTGCTGCAGTACGTGCGCCGCCTCGGCGGTCAGAATGCCTTCGGGAAACGCGACGATCGCGGTCCGCGGCGTCATCAGCTCGCGCACCGGACGATCGGCGAACGCGAGGACCCCGGAGACGACCGCCATCTCGTCGGTCGTGGCGAGTGCGTCGGTACCGGCGCCCGTGAGCAGCGCGGCGAGGGTGGTGCGCGTGGTCCCTTCGCGCCGGGGAATGAAGGGCGACAGCACCACTCCACAGCGCTCCATCAGCGGTACGGCGCGTCCGACCAGCGGTTCCGCCCACCGCCTACCCAGGACGCGAGGGACGAGGTAGGCCGCACTGATAAAGAGCGGCACCCCCACGGTGATCGTGAAGATTCCGAGGAACGTCGGCGTCGTGGCGACCAGCAGCGCAGGAATCGCTCCGGCAGCGAGCAGCACGCCGAGTGTCGTCAGCATGTTGGCGGTGGCGAGCGTCCGCCCCGGGTTTTGCAGCACATTCACTGAGGCTGCGGAGCCACGCAGCTTGTACGCCACCCACCGGGTCAGCTCATGTTGGCTGACCGCCGCTGCGGCAACGCCGACCGCCGCCGATATGCCGGCCACGAGAAGCCCAACCAGCAGCACGGCGAGTGCGACGCTCATCGCTTTTCGAACGACACCTGAGTGACGCGACGCTGCTCCACACGCTCCACGACGACCCGATACCCGTCCAGGGTCAGCTCGTCCCCGGGTCGGGGAACGCGCCCCAACACGGAGTACACGAGCCCGCCCACGGTGGAGACTTCGGCGTGCGCGATGGTGGTGCCCAGCGCCGCCGAGAGCTCGTCGAGACTGGTGCGTCCATCTACCCAGAGCCGCCCACCGTCCTGCCGTATCGCCGGCGACGTTTCGGTGTCGTGCTCGTCGCGGATCTCGCCGACGATTTCCTCGAGAATGTCTTCGCGGGTGATCAGGCCCGACGTCCCACCGAACTCGTCGACCACGATCGCGATGTGCGCGGGCGTTGCCTGAAAGTCGCGCAGCAGGTTGTCGAGCGTCTTGGTCACGGGAACGAACGCCGCTGGCCGCACCAGCGTCTGCCAGCGCGTCGCGGGTTCCGCGAGTCCCATGGCAATGGGCACGAGGTCCTTGCCGAACACCACCCCGCCGACGTTGTCAGGTGAGCCGTCCAGCACGGGCAACCGCGAGTGCTGACTCTGGCGGAACGTCTCGAGAACCTCTTCGGTGGACGCCGAGATGTCCACGCCGGCCATGTCGAGGCGTGGGGTCATGACCTCGTCCACCGTCGTGTCCGCCAGCGTGAAGACACCGAGGAGCATATCGCGCTGGGCAATGCCGAGATTGGGTTGCAGCGGGCGGGGGGTGCGGACGAGCGCATGCAGTCCGCGATCCGCCCAGGCGAGCAGCCAGAGCAGCGGCCCGAACGGCGCGAGCGTGCGGCGCGCGAGCGGCAGGGCGGCCTCGGAGAGCTCGGGTGCGATCCGCGCCACACTGCGCGGGAGCGCGTCGCCCACGATGAACAGGAGCAATGTTCCGACGACTAATGTGACGAGTGCTTCCGCCCACGATCTCGTCCACCACGCGACCGCATTTGCCGTCGCGACGGCGCCCAGGACGAGCAGCGCCAGGCGCGCCACGTGCAGCGCGCGATGCAGTGGCACGCGTCGTTCGGCGGCGATCGGCGGCGCGTCACCCAGCGTGTGGAGCGCCTCGCCCACGGCGGCTTCCTCGGCCAGCGCGAGCAGCGCGGCCCACACTCCGGCGCTGATGGCGACGACGAGCCCGATGAGGCGCAACGCGGCTTCGGTGAGCATTAGCGGAGGAGTCGTTTGACGTAGCGCTCCTGCAGCTGCCACATCCGCGACCGGGTGCGCCGAGCGTGTTCGGGATGATCGTATCCCAATACGTGCAGTGTCCCGTGGACGGCCAATCGGACGAGCTCTTCTCTCAAGCCGGCCCCGTTCCGTGCGGCGTTGGCGGCGGCCGCCGGGCAGATGTAGACGTCGCCCAGGAGCCGTCCATCCGGCTGCGGCAGTGTGTACGCAATCACGTCGGTCAAGCCACGGCGCCCGGTGGCGCGGCGGTTGGCGCGACGCATGGCCGCGGCCGGCAGCAGCGTGATCTCGACGCGCGACCCGGCCGGCGCGCGTTCCCACGCCATCACCCGCTCGGCGATGCGCATCAGCTGCTCAGCGCGCGGTCGCCGGGTGCCAGGCCGCACTGATGCCGCCACTGGACTCCGGGTAGTCGATGCGATTGTGATACATCCCGCCCAAGACGACGAGGAACGCGGCCTTCACCTGCTCGATCTGCTGCAAGGTGAGCGGGGCTTCATCGAGCTGGCCGGCGTTGACCTTGGTGCGCACGATGTGATCGATCGCTTCCTCGATCTTCTGCGGCGTCAGGTCCTCGAGGACGCGCAGCGCCGCTTCGACCGAATCGGCGATCATCGAGATCGCGGTTTCCATCGACCGCGGCTTGGGACCGGGATACGTGAAGTCCTCCGGATTGCGCGACTGACCGCCATCGGACTTCTTCGCCTTGTCGAGGAAGTAGGTGATCTCCGTCGTCCCGTGATGCTCGGGGATGAACGCCGACACCGAATCGGGGAGATCGGCCTCTGCGGCGAGCGCGATGCCGTCCGTGACGTGGGCCTTGATGATTTGCGCCGACTGCAGCGGCTTCAGCCGATCGTGCGGATTGTTGCCCGGGATCTGGTTCTCCACGAAGTACAGCGGGTTCTTGACCTTCCCGATGTCGTGGTAGTAGCAACCCACGCGCCCCAGCAGGCCGTTCGCGCCGATGCGGTTGCAAGCCGCCTCGACGAGATTGGCCATCGCCACGCTGTGGGCGTAGGTCCCCGGGGCCTCGAGCGACAGGCGGCGCAGCAGTGGGCGGCTGGGGTCGGACAACTCGAGCAACGTCAGATCGGTCGTGATATGGGTGACCGACTCGGCCACCGGCAACAGGAAGAACGTGAGGCCGGCGGAGACGAGACCGTTCAGCGCACCCCACAACCCGCGCAGACCGATCTCCTGGATCGGCCAGCCGCTCGAGAGGCCCAGCGCGAGTGCGCCGATGAGGTATCCCGCCGCGATGATCAGCGCCGGCGCGTAGAAGTTGCTGCGGCTGCGCAGCGTCTTCACCGAGAGCGCCGCGGTCACGCCGCCGACGACGCACAGGAACGTCGCGGGGTAATCGTGGAACACGGGTTGCAGTCCGACAACGACCGCCAGAATCATCGCGGCAATCATCGAGACTCTGCCGTTGAACAGCACCGTCATCATCATGGCGACGAACGGCATGAAGGTGACTTCGGGATGCGCCGGATAAAACCGCCCGACCATTCCAGCCTGCGTGAGGAGCACCGCGAATAGCCCGCCGATCAACGCGACCTGCCGCAGCTCCTGGTAGGTCTCGCGCCGGTAGAACACCAGCAGCACCCAGAAGATCGCGATGATCAACGAGTCGCGGAGCAGGGGGCCGATGACGCCGCGGATCGAGTACGTCGTCGCGGCGCCGCGGCGCAGCAACTCCTGGTGCAGCGCGAGCAAGCGCTCGTGCGCGTCATTCGTCACGATCTCGTGCGGCGCCACGATCCGGTCGCCCGCACGGACAATGTATTTGCTGGGATCGACACTGCCGCGCAGCTCGTTGCGGCGCCGCTCCGTCTCGAGCTGCTTCGGGATCAGCGTGGGCCGGAAGAACTGGCGCACCAGCTTCAAGTACAGGAGGTCGCCCACGCTCGAGCCGGCGTCGGGATGCAGCTGCTTGGCGCGATTCAGGTAATGCTGAAAAGTGAGGACCTGGTCGCGCTGCACGGACGACTCCGTCGATCCGCGACGCACGATCAGCTCGCGCGATTGCTCGACCTGGAGGACGCCCGGGCCCGTCACGCCTTGCGCCAGCGTACGGTCGAACAGCTTGTTGAGCGCCTGCTGTAACCCGCGCCGCTTGCCGCCTTTGCCTAGATACCCCGTTTCCTGCAGCGTCAGCGGCACCCCGAATTCGCGGGCCGCCCGGATGATCGTCTGCGCTCCCTGATCCGCCGCGGCATCCACCGCGCTGAAGAACGCCGCCATCGTGGTCGCCGCGCTGTCATAGGCGCGCTGGCGGAACTCGTAGATCGGTTTGGCCGATGCCGCGAGCTCTTCAGCCTCGCGCTGCACCTCGTCTTCCGACTTGTTCACGACGAAGTTGAACGGCGCGGTGATTTCTTTGTCGGCCTGGGCGCCGGGCTCGAGCAGCGGCGCAACATCGGCCGAGCTCGACGGGAAAGCGACGTGCGCCACCAGGGCAAGCGCCGGGACCCAGACCCAGCGCACCAGGTGATAGCGCACCTTCTCCTGTGTCGGGAGCTTCATCTCAACCCTGTGCGTCCTCGGCGTAGGCGCGGATGATGTCGCGCACCAGCCGGTGGCGGACGACATCCGCGTCCCCGAGGTAACAGAAGCCGATCCCCTCGATCCCGGGGAGAATTCGCTCGACCTGTAACAGGCCGGAGTCCTCGCGGTTGGGGAGATCGATTTGCGTCTTGTCGCCCGTGATCACCGCGCGTGAGTTCACGCCCAGGCGCGTGAGGAACATCTTCATCTGCATCCCGGTCGCGTTTTGCGCCTCGTCAAGGATCACGAATGCGTCGCTCAAGGTCCGCCCGCGCATGTACGCGAGCGGCGCAATCTCGATAGTGCGCGTCTCGAGCGCTTTCTGCACCCGCTCGCGCGGCATCATGTCCTCGAGCGCGTCGTACAGTGGCCGCAGGTAGGGATCCACTTTCTCCTGGAGATCGCCCGGGAGGAAGCCGAGGTTCTCACCGGCCTCCACGGCGGGCCGGGCCAGGATGATGCGGCGGACCCGTTTGCGGGCGAGCGCATCCACCGCGGCCGCGACGGCGAGATAGGTCTTCCCGGTACCCGCCGGCCCGATGCCGATGACGATGTCGTGCTCCGCGATCGACCGCAGGTACTCGCGCTGGCCGGCCGTCTTCGGCTGAATGACGCGGCGCAGCCCGGGAAGAATGATCTTCACCGGATCAGGCGCTGCTCCCTGGCGCCCGAGCTCCCCGTGTGCTTCATCGGAAACCAGGCGCTCCACGTCATGCACGTCGAGATTCTCGCCCATGCGCGCCAGGTCGATCAGCGCCTGCGCCACGGGGCCGGCCCGCTCCATCGCGGCCGCGGGTCCGGCGAGCGAGAGGCTGTCGCCGCGCAGCGAGACCCGCACGCCCAGCCGGCGCGCGAGCTCGAGCAGATTGGCATCGTTCACGCCGGCCAACGCCAGCGGATCCACGCCCTCCACGGATAGACGGTGGACGACGTCGTCGCTCATGGCACCACCTTGATGTGAAGGGGGGCGAGATCCTCGGCCCGCGCCGGAGCCGGCGCGCCCTCGAACAAGGCGCGCGCCGCGGTTGTCTTCGGGAATGCGATCACGTCGCGGAGCGACCCTGCGCCCGCGAGCAGCATCGCCGTGCGGTCGAACCCCACCGCGAAGCCGCCGTGCGGCGGCGCGCCCGCCGCGAGGGCCGTCAGCAGGAAGCCGAAGCGGGAATCGCTGTCGGCGGGCGAAAGTCCCAGGTGCGCGAACACTTTCCTCTGGATCGCCGGATCGGTGATACGGATCGAGCCGGAGCCCAGCTCGTTCCCGTTGTAGACGGCATCGTAGTGCAGCGCCCGGCAGGCGAACGGATCGCTGTCGAGCTTCCCCACGTCCTCAGGATGCGGGGACGTGAACGGATGGTGGGCGAACACCGGCTTCCCCGTTTCCGGATCGGGCTCGAACAGGGGAAAGTCGACCACCCAACAGAACGCATGGGCGACCTTCGGCTGCGGCGCGAGCCGCCGGATGACTTCCTGCCGCACTTTGTCGAGTGCGGCCGACGTCACGCGATCGGGCCCGACCGTCATGAGCGCCACATCGCCGTCGCCGACGCCGATCCGCCCCAGTGCCTCCGCGGTGAAGTGCTTGCCGACGGACCCCGACAGCTGCTCGCCCTGGCGCTTCACCCACGCCAAGCCCGGTGCGCCATGGGTCTTCGCCGTTTCCGCGAGCTGGTCAACGTCCTTGCGTGAGAGCGTGCCACCGCCGCGCACCGCGATGCCGCGTACCCGGGCGCCGTTTGTGGCGCCTTGGAAGAACGGCACCGCGAGCGGTTGGACCTGCGCGGTCCAGTCGGCGATCGGAAAATCGAAACGCAAATCGGGTTTGTCGGTGCCGTAGCGCTCCATCGCTTCGCGCCACGTGAGACGTGGGAACGGACCCTCGATCGTGTGGCCGACTTCGTCCCACAGCGCGACCAGCACCGTCTCGACGACCGCGAGGACGTCGTCCTGCCCGACGAACGAGGCTTCGATGTCGATCTGCGAGAACTCAGGCTGGCGATCGTAGCGCAGATCCTCGTCGCGGAAACACCGGGCGATCTGGAAATAGCGATCGAACCCCGAGACCATCAGGAGCTGCTTGTAGATCTG
>DATGVC010000008.1:0-2161 GCA_035300745.1 Gemmatimonadales bacterium
GAGCGTCGAGCGCTCGAAATCCATCGCGCCTTTGACGGCGTTGACGAGATTCGGGATCAGATCGTGCCGGCGCTTCAGCTGCACGTCGATCTGCTTAAACGCGTTCGCCGTTTGGTTTTTGAGTGAAATGAGGCCATTGTACGCGGCGATCACCCACAGGACGGCGATCACAGCAACTATCAGCAGCACCCACATCGTCGACTCCAGGTAAGAGACGGTACTCTCTATTACGTGCCGTGCGGCAGGAGTTTCGCGATGGCCTGGCGGACGGTCTCGGCGAGGCCCTGGTCCTCGGAGCCGAGGCGGGCCAGCGGGTGGTCGGCATCGACGTGCAGCTCCACGCCGCGCGTCACCGGAATGCGGCGCCAGGTCGTGGGCCCGCTGGTTTCCTTGCCGGCATCCCGTGTCAGCCACGCGGTCAGGGCGCGGCCGGAGCGGCCGCGCGGCATCCCCTCGGCGCCTTTCAGCGGCAAGCGATCGGGGGTCGGCAACGACGGGCCCAAGACCTGGGCACAGCGCCGCTCGAGGACGTCGCCCGTCTGGTCGTGCATGTCCTTGGTGATCGCGGCGAGCGTGGCGCCCTCCATCTGCCGCAGCTTGATGGCGAGCAGCTGAAGGAAGTGGCGGTACGAGTAGGTTGCGGCGGTCCCCCGTCCTTCTGGAGGACTCACCAGGCCACGCGTTACGTAGAACCGGATGGTGCGCTCGCTCGGTGCCGCGCGAGCCGCGGCGTTGATCGGAGTCACCGCCGACGCATCGAGGACTGCCCCGACGACGACGGAAAGATCCCTCAGGTTCCAGGGCGCCAGGTTTCGATATTCCCGCAGCACATGCAACGGATCGGCCTGAGCTACGGTGGTCATGCGTCCATCGCGCCCGACGAGCGGTCGCGTTGCAGCGCGGATGAAACCCAATCCGCCACCTGCTTGAGGTTGAACGGCTTGCGAATCACGGTGCAGTGGTGGTGGTCCAGCCAGGTGCGCACCTCTTCCGCTTCGGCGTCCCCCGTCATGATGGCGATATGCCCCTCCAACGGCGGCCAGCGGTGGATGATCGCCAGATAGAGCGCGAGCCCCGACATCGTCGGTAAATGAATGTCGAGCAGCAGCGCGTCCGCCTGTTCGGTCGCGAGGATCTCGTAGGCCGATTCGGCGGTGCCGGCGCTCAGCACCCGATAGCCGTGGCGCTCGAGAAACCGTTCGAGCACCCGCCGCAGGCCCGCCTCATCATCGACGATCAGGACGGTCGCAGGTTTGCGCGGAGGCGACGTCATCATGAGGCGCTGGCCGCGTTGCGACGCGCGGGCGTCAGGAAGCCACGGACGATGCGGGCGTTTGCCTCGTCGGCGGTGAGGGACAGGCGCATTTCACCCGCGGTGAGGCCAAGGTACTTGCGCGCGTGCTGCTGCAGCGTCTTCGCCTGGGCGTAACCCAGCCGTTTGGCGACATCCTCGATCGTGAAGCCCGGATCCTGGAGGAGGCGGTGCGCATAGAGCACGCGGGCGGCCGCGAGGATGTCCCGCGGGCTGGGCAGACCGGCGCGGGCGAACCAGCGCGCGCACGTCCCCCGGTCCACGCGTGCCTGCGCGGCGAACTGCTGAATCGTCTGCACGGCGCCGGGGCTACGCATGGCGTTTTCCAGTACCCACCGCAGCTCTCGCGGCAACGGAGCGAGCGCGGTCGTGAGCTGGTCGAGTAAACGATGCGACGCGGCCTGCATGGCTTCCTCGGACAGCAGCTCGCGCAACCGATCCGGATGGTCTTCGGTGGGACTCAACACGACTTGACTGATGCCGCATTTCCCCATCGCCAGGAGCACCGGGGCGAGCTCGGGAGTCATCACCGGCGTGTAGAGGATCAGCGGCAGTGACGGGAACAGCACGCGCAGCCGCTCGACTTCCTGGCCGCGCGCCCCGCCGAGCATTGGGTCGACGACGGCGATCTCCACGGGCCGGCCGCGGATCGTCTCGAGGGCGGCATCCCAAGTCGTGGCGCGAGCCAGGGAGAAGGGCGGCACGACCGCGCCGCGCAATCTCTGGTATTGGAGATCCGAGACCGCCGCGAGTACCAGCATTCCCCTACACGTCCTCCGAAGAATTACCCAATGCCGCAAAATCGCCCTACGATGCCGCAAAATCGCCCTAAACGCGGCACGCTTCTCC
>DATGVC010000009.1:0-3919 GCA_035300745.1 Gemmatimonadales bacterium
GTGAGTCCACGTGCGCGCCAGCAGATCCTCGATAATCTCGATACGGTCTACCGCGAAGCCTACGACCGTGCCAAGGCGGCGAAGGACGAGCGCCGCATGGCCGATCTCGATGCCGCCTATCAGCGCGAACAACTGCTGCTCGAAGTGCTGCTCGATATTCGCGACGCCGTGAGCGGTCCAGCGAAGACGAAACAACAATCCGACGCCGGCAGCAATCCGATGGCCGCTCTCGACACCATCCGCCGTATCACCCGGCTCCGCTAGGAGGTCGTCGTGCACCGTGTGCCGTGTGCCGGTCTGGTCACACTCGTCCTGCTCGCAGGATGCGGGCGCAAGGCCGACATCGTGATTCAGGGTGGCCCGGTCTGGACCGGGCTGTCGATGGGCCGGGGACAGCCGGGTGCTGTCGCGATTGCGGACGGCAGGATCCTGGCGGTCGGTGATTCCGCCGCAATCGCGCGCTACGTGGGTTCCAGGACCGAAGTGCTGCACGCGGCTGGCGGCCTCGTGATGCCGGGATTCGCCGACGGCCACACGCACTTCATTGACGGTGGCTTCCAGCTGGCGTCGGTGAACTTGCGGGACGCCGCGAGCCCGCAGGAGTTCGTGCGCCGGCTCAAGGAATACGCGGCGCATCTCAAGCCAGGTCAGTGGATCACGGGTGGCGATTGGGATCACACGTTGTGGCGCGGTGCGCCGCTCCCGCACCACGAGTGGATTGACTCCGTGACGCTGAACAACCCGGTATTCGTGAATCGCCTGGACGGCCACGAAGCACTCGCCAATGCCGCAGCGATGCGCGCCGCGAAAATCACCAAGGCCACACAAGCGCCGGTCGGCGGGGAGATCCCGCGCGACGCTCGGGGCGAGCCCATCGGCATCTTCAAGGACCGGGCGATGGATCTGATCTGGCACGCCGCGCCCGATCCTGCGCCGGAGCAGCGCGACTCCGCGCTCGCCCGCGCGCTTGCGCACGCGGCCTCGCTCGGCGTCACGGCCACCGGGCACATGTCCGCGTCCTTCGGGGATCTCGCGAGCTACCGCCGTCTGGAGCGCGCCAACCGTCAAACCGTCCGTGTCTCACTCTACTTGCCGCTGAGTGACTGGAAGGCCGTCGCGGAGAGTGCCGCGACAAACCCGGGCGACGATTGGGTACGCATCGGGGGCGTGAAGGGCTACATGGACGGCTCGGCAGGCTCGCGGACCGCGTTTTTCTTCGAGCCATTCAGTGATTCAGCCGGTTATCGCGGCCTCATGCAGCAACCCGAAGCAGATATGCGCACCTGGGTCGGCGGAGCTGATTCGGCCGGCCTGCAAATCGCCGTGCACGCGATCGGCGATCGCGCCAACGCGATCATTCTCGCGATTTACGACAGCGTCGCGCGCGCCCACGGCGCGCGCGACCGCCGCTTCCGGGTCGAACACGCACAGCACCTGCGGCCAGAAGATATTCCTCGTTTTGGAGCGCAGCGCGTGGTCGCCTCGATGCAACCCTATCATGCGATCGATGACGGTCGCTGGGTGGAAAAACGGATCGGACCGGTGCGCATCAAGACGACGTATGCCTTCCGGACACTGCTCGATACCGAGGCCCCGCTCGCCTTCGGTTCGGACTGGACCGTCGCACCCCTCGATCCCATGCTCGGTGTGTACGCTGCCGTGACGCGGCGAACATTGGACGACCGCAACCCGGGCGGCTGGGTGCCGGAGCAAAAGATCACGGTCGGCGAGGCGTTGCGCGCCTACACCTCCGGCGATGCCTGGGCCACCTTCAACGAGCAGAAATGGGGAACGCTGGCGCCGGGCAGATTCGCGGACGTTGTGGTGCTGGATCGTGATCCGTTTTCGGTGCCACCCGAGTCGCTTGGGACTGTGAAGCCCCGCTACACGATTGTCGGTGGGAAGGTGGTTTACCGAAAACGGTCCTAGCCGGAGTATTTAAAGCCAGCTTCGGCAAGCGTGAGCGGTTCCCCCTCACGCTCTAGGCCGGCGCCGACCACTTCGCCGAGTACGAGCGTGTGATCGCCGGCGGGGAGCGTTGCGACGACTCGGCACTCTACCCACCCCAAGCCGTCCACCAGCACCGGAACGCCGGATACGGCGGCAGGTTTGGTCTTGATGCCCTTCAGTTTCTGCGGCGCCTGATCGGACCTGCGCCCCAATTTGCCCGCGAGCTCGCGCTGGCCTGTCAGTAAAAGATTGATCGCAAAGTGGTGCGAGTCGCGGATCATGCCGATCGTCTTGGACGCATTCTCGATGGCGACCACAACCATCGGCGGATCGAACGCTGCCTGCGTGATCCAGTTGGCCGTCATGCCATGGTCCTCGCCGTCGTGCGCAACGGTGACGACATACAGACCATAGGGGAAATGGCGCAGAATCGCTTTCTTGGCGGCTTCGTCCATGACTGAAGTGAGAATCTAGGCTATTTTCCAACCCTATGGCATCACGTTCCCGCGCGGCCCCCGCGGCCCCCGCGACCACCCGACCCGCAAAAGCTGCGGCGGCGCTTTCCAAGGCCGACCTGCTCGATATGTACCGGCTGATACTCTTGTCGCGCCGCATCGACGACAAGGAGATCCAGCTCAAGCGACAAAACAAGATCTTTTTCCAGATTTCGGGCGCCGGCCACGAGGCGGTCCTCGTCGCGGCGGGCAAAGCCCTGCGGCCCGCGTACGACTGGTTCTATCCCTACTATCGCGACCGGGCGCTCTGCCTGACGCTCGGCATGACGCCGACGGAAATGCTGCTTGCCGCGGTTGGCGCCGCCGACGACCCGAACTCGGGTGGCCGGCAGATGCCGTCCCACTGGGGTCACAAGCAGCTGAACATCGTCAGCCAGTCGAGCCCCACGGGAACGCAGTTCCTCCAAGCCGTGGGCTGTGCCGAAGCCTGGCTCCGCTATAGCCGAATCGACGACCTCAAGGACACGCCGATCCACGCCGACGAGGTCGTTTACTGCTCCGCCGGCGACGGCACCACCAGTGAAGGCGAATGGTGGGAGGCGTTGAACAGCGCCAGCAACCTCAAGCTGCCGGTGCTGTTTTTGATCGAGGACAACAAGTACGCGATCTCGGTGCCCATCGAGGTGCAGACTGCCGGCGGGTCGGTGTCGAAGCTCGTGGCGAACTTCCCCAATCTGATGATCGAGGAAGTTGACGGCTGCGACCCGATCGCGTCCTATGCCGCGCTGACCCGCGCCGCGGAATGGTGTCGCCAGCGCAAGGGCCCCGCGCTCGTCCACGCCCACGTGATCCGCCCCTATTCGCATTCACTGTCCGACGACGAGATCCTCTACAAGCCGCCGCGCGAGCGTGAAGCTGAGGCAAAGCGCGACGCCGTGACGGCGTTCCCGAAGCGGCTGCTCGACGACGGCGTTGCGACCGAGGCGGAAATCGCGGCGATCAAGGCCCAAGTCGAAGAAGAAATTCAGGTGGCCGCCGACATGGCGCTCGCCTCTCCACAGCCCAAGCCCGAGACCGCCCTGCTCTGGGTGTACTCGCCCGACGTCGATCCGACTTCCGAGCAGTTCGACACCGAGGACGACCCGCATTTCACGGGCGAGCCGACCACCATGGTGGATCTGCTCAATGCCTGCATGAAGGACGAGATGACGCGCGATCCGCGCATCCTCGTCTTTGGCGAGGACGTGGCCGACGTCAGTCGCGAGCAATATCTGAAGGAAGTGAAGGGCAAGGGCGGCGTCTTCAAAGTCACATGGGGGCTGCAGCGCCAGTTCGGCAGCGACCGCGTCTACAACTCACCGCTGGCCGAAGCCAACATCATTGGTCGCGCCGTCGGCCTCGCGACCCGGGGTCTCAAGCCGGTCGTGGAAATCCAGTTCTTCGACTACATCTGGCCGGCGTATCACCAGCTCCGCAACGAGCTCTCGACCATACGCTGGCGGTCCAGCAATGCG
>DATGVC010000010.1:0-2125 GCA_035300745.1 Gemmatimonadales bacterium
CGCACCCTCTATCGCAAACTCAAGGAATACGCGATAGATTAGCCCCCCACAGCCTGACCCCCGATTCAAAGAGACTCTAGCGCCCTGCCGGAGCTCGCGTGGATTTCAGGATCGACCCGGAGTTGTGCGTCGCGTGCCTGGCATGTGTACGGGTGTGCCCCTCCGATGCGGTCGCGGTCGAAGACAAAAAAGTCTGGATTGTGGACGAGGCCTGTACGCGTGTCGGCCTCTGCCTGCCCGCCTGCCCCCACGAAGCCATCATCGCCGTCGGTGACGCGACACGGGCGCTGGAGTTCGCGCTCAGCCACAAAGCCGTGCTCATCCTCTCCGTCGAGTCGGCGGCCTGGTTCTATCCTGCAACGCCCGAGCAGGTCGTCAACGCCTGCTACGCAGCCGGGTTCGGCACGGTGCACCGCGGCGTGCTGGGCGACGAGCTGGTGGCCAAGCAGTACCTGGACCTCTGGACCGAGGAAGAATGGGGACGCGGCGGCACGGTCATCCGCAGCACCTGTCCCGTCATCGTCGAGACGATCAAGAACCACTATCCCGAGCTGATCCCCTACCTCGCGCCGGTCGCCACGCCGATCGAGGCGGAAGCGCGCTATCTCAAGGCGCTGTACGGCGCGGACACGCCGATCGTGTACACGGGGGTCTGCCTGACCGAGGGGGGCGCCGACGTCGATGCTGCCATCACGCTCGCGGAGCTGGAGGGGATCTTCAAAAAGCGCGGCGTCCGGGTGCAGGACCAGCCGCTCTACTTCAGCCGCATCCCGGAGGAGCGGCGCCGCTACTGGAGCACCGCGGGTGGCCTGCCGCTCGAGTTATTAAAGGAAGAGCGTCAGTCGAGCCGCCGCTTCCGCAAGCTCCGCGGGCTGGGGGCCCTGGAGGGCATTGCCCGCGCCGTCTCGGTGGACCGCATCGACCTGGGCTTCGTCGACATCCTGCCGTGTGAGGGCTGTCTCGATCACCCGCTGCTCGGTCCCAAAGAAGAGCTGTTTCGGCGCCGGGCGATCGTGGGGGCGACCGAGCCGCCGCGCGCGCTGGCGTCGGTGCTGGTCGAGGGCATCGATATCGAGGTCGGCGCCGCCTTTGAGATCCAGGCGAACGGCAAGGCGCCGGCGCCGGAGATGGTGGACGAGATCATCGAGCAGATCGGGCTGGCCCCCAACGGGCGGACGTGGGACTCCGGGGCGTGTGGCTACAAGACGTGCCACGAGTTCGCGGTGGCGGCGGCGCAGGGGCGCACGACGCTCAAGTCGTGTCCCCGCTACCTCGAGCGCCAGGCGGCGTTGGCGCAGGAGCAGGCTGCGGTCGACGCGCTGACGGGGTTGGCGTCGTTCCGGGTGCTGCGCGACAGGCTGGCCAACGAGGTCGCGCGCTGCCACCGGACCGGGGAACGCTTTGCCGTGCTGTTTTTGGATCTCGACAACTTCAAGCAGGTGAACGACCAGTTCGGGCACGAGGCGGGCAACGCGGTGTTGCGCGAGACGGCGCGCCGCTGCAACGCGGCCATCCGGTCCACCGACGTGGCGGGTCGCTATGGCGGTGACGAGTTCGTTGTGGTATTGGTAGGGACGGGCGAAGATGGAGCGCGCGGCGTGGGGGAGAAAGTGCGCGCCGCGGTGCAGGAAGCGGGAGTGGGGATGGGCTATCCGGAAGGGCTCGTAACGGCGAGCATTGGGGTCGCCGAGTACATCCCGGACAAGAAGGACGAGGACGTGCTGGTCGCCGCGGATCGCGCGCTGTATCGTGCCAAGGCCGCGGGCCGCAATCGAGTCGCCACAGGTGGGGAGGAACAGGCTTCGTGACGACCAATCCAGCACCATCGTCGGATCAGCCCGCTATGCCACTCGGAACCGGCACCCCCGACCCCTGGGGAATGAAGCGCGTCGAGAACCTGATCACGGCTCTGACGGGCGTGCTGTCGGCGCGGGTGGTGGTGACGCCGCTGGGCGAAGTGAGCGAGGTGCACGTGCTCACCAGCAGCGACATGCAGCCGAAGCAGGTGGTGCGCAACATCGAGTCGGCGCTGATGGCGCAGCTCGGCTTCAAGATCGATCATCGCAAGATCAGCGTGGCGCAGACGGCGGACGTCCGGCCGATCGAGGCGTTGCAGGAAGAGGCG
>DATGVC010000011.1:0-7727 GCA_035300745.1 Gemmatimonadales bacterium
GTCGTGAGCGGGCTGTCCAAGTCGATGAGCATGACGGGGTGGCGGCTGGGGTGGCTGTGGGGGCCGACCGAGGTGGTGCGCAGTGCCTTGGTGTTGCACGGCTACGTGACGACGTGTGCCTCGACGATCTCGCAGAAGGCGGCGCTCGCCGCCTGGACGCCCGAGGGCGCGGCCGCGCGCGTGGCCGCACGCCGCACCTTCCGCGCTCGGCGCGATCATCTGCTGGGGCTCTTGCGGAGCCGACTCGGGTTGCCGGCCGTCGAGCCGGACGGCGCGTTCTACACGATGGTTGGTGTGGCCGCGTACGGGCCGTCGCTCGAAGTGGCGGAGGCGCTCCTGCGGCGCGGCGTGATCACGGTGCCGGGGGGGATCTTCGGCTCGGAAGCCGAGGGATTCTTGCGCGTGTCGTTCTGTGTCGAGGAGAGCGCGCTCACGGAAGCGGTGCGACGCATCGGCGAGGCGCTCGCGCAATTGCAGCCACGTCAGGAGCAGCCGGTATGAGCCGGACGATTCGAGTGGGGATTCTCGGGGCGACGGGGACGGTGGGCCAGCGCTTCGTGCAGATGCTCGAATCGCACCCGCAATTCACCGTGACCGCGCTCGCCGCGTCGGACCGCTCGGTGGGGAAGCCGTACGGTGAGGCATGCCTGTGGCGCCTCCCGGGCGAAATGCCCGCGCGCGTCCGGAGCCTCGCCGTGCAGCCGCCCCGGCCGCCGCTCGACTGCGACGTGATCTTCTCGAGCCTCCCCGGGGACGTGGCCCGGGAGTCGGAGGGGTGCTTTGCCGCCGCCGGCGTCCCGGTGGTCAGCAACTCGTCGTCGTACCGCATGGACGCGGACGTGCCGCTGCTCGTCCCCGAGGTCAACGCCGACCACCTGGTCGTGCTCGACGGCCGCACGGAGAAGGGCTTCCTCGTCACCAACCCCAACTGCTCGGCGATCGGAATCGCGCTCGCGCTGGCGCCGCTCCACCGGGAGTTCGGCGTCGAGGCGTGCGTCGTGACTACGCTCCAGGCGATCTCGGGCGCAGGGTATCCCGGCGTGCCGGCGATGGACATAACTGACAACGTCTTCCCGTTCATCGCGAACGAGGAAGAGAAGATCGAGCGCGAGACTCAGAAGATCCTGGGGAAGGTGCACGGCGGCGCGATCGAGCCGGCGCCGTTCCCGTTGAGCGCGCAATGCCACCGCGTCAACGTGCAGGACGGTCACCTCGCGGCGGTCCGGGTGAAGCTGGGTCGCAAGACCGACATCGGTGCGGTGCGTGCAGCCTTCGCCACCTTCACTGGTGTGCCCCAGCAGCTCAAGCTGCACACCGCTCCCGAGCGGCCGCTCGTGGTGCGGGACGAGCCCGACCGGCCGCAGCCGCGGCTCGACCGGGACGCGGGAGGCGGGATGAGCGTGACCGTGGGGCGACTCTTCCCCGATCGCGTGCTCGACTATCGCTTCGTCGTGCTGAGCCACAACACGATCCGGGGGGCGGCGGGTGCGGCGGTCCTCAATGCCGAGCTGCTGGTGGCAAAGGGGTATCTGGGGACGTAGCCGGTCGAGGCTGCAGCTGGTAGGTGGGAGCTCTTCCGCCAAGTCGCGGAGCTGACCATCGAGCCGTGATAATTCTTACCACCCAACCCCCCCGCCCGCTACTCGTGGCGGTGGCGGGCCCGAGCGGCGAGGCGTGGCGTTCGGGCGTCCTCACCCCCCTTCCCCCTCTCCCGAAGGGAGAGGGGGTACGTGAGTCACTTTCTCAGGTAAGCGTCGGTTTTTTTCAGCCAGTCCTCGCGCGGCGGATAGAAAATGTCGACGTCGAGCGTATCCTCCAGCGCGTGGGCCTCGTGGGGCACGTGGCCCGGCAGATGGAGCACCTCGCCCGCGCGCACCACGATCTCCTCCGCGCCATCGTCCCCGACGAAGAACTGCAGCGCACCTTCCAGGATGTAGGTAAGCTGCTCGTTCATGTGTGAATGCTTCGGGACGACGCAGCCCTTCTTCAGGTACACGTGCGCGAGCATCAGCTGGTCGCCGGTGATCAGGCGACGCGAAAGCAGCTCGTGCAGCTCCTCGCGGGGAAGTTGGTCCCAGCGATACCATGTGGCCCCCCCCGCTCGCTTGGCGCTCACGACGATTCTCCAGGAAGGAGTCAAGCGACAACGCTACCGTCTACTCGATTCAGCGTCAAAACGGGGTTCTTCACTCAATAACAAGCCACGCTGCGTCGCCGCGCGCCCCGCGTTGCCTCGCTACTCTTGCCAGATGCGACTTCTGGGGCAAGCGTAGTCGTTGTGGAGGACGTGATCACGACCGGCCAGCCCGCCCTCGTGGCGATCCGCGCCGTTGCGGGCGTAGTCTTGGTCACGGCCTCAGCGCTCGGGCCGAAGTGACGGCGCCGGCGGATGTCGCGTTGCTCGTCGTCCGGCTGAGCGATTCGTTTAGCGACTTCTGGCCGCTCCTGGCGCGCGACATTGGGGTGCCGCTCGCCGAATGGACCCCTACGCCGGATGAGCTGCCACCTCCCGGCGCGGTGGTTATCCTCGTGGCGGCGGGCGGGCACGAGACAGAGATCGGCGCCTTGCTCGAGCGTCTGCCAGCGCCCGGGGGAATCCCCGTGATCGCGGTGGGCGCGTCCGTCTCCCATCGGGTGGCGGCGCTAGCAGTAGCGGCTGGCGCGTCGGACTATTTCGCGCTGCCCGACGACCGCGACGGCCTGCGGGATGCCCTGGCCGCCGCCGTGCAGCGGCGCCGCGCCGCACTGTCCCGGGCGGCGCTCGCCCATCTCGAAGCGCAGGCTCACGCATTCCGCGAGATCGTGGGCATGAGCCCGGCGCTCACAGCGGTGCTGGAGCGCGCGGCGCGCGTAGTCCCCCACGGCGACGCCACGATCTTGATCACGGGGGAGACCGGGACGGGCAAGGAGCTCCTCGCCCGCGCGCTCCACTACGGCGGGCCCCGCGCCGCGGCGCCGTTCGTGGAGCTCAACTGCGCCGCCCTCCCGGCCCCGCTGCTTGAGAGCGAGCTGTTCGGCCACGAGCGGGGCGCGTTCACCGACGCCAAGACAGCAAAGCCGGGACTGTTCGAAGTCGCACAGGGGGGGACGCTGTTCCTCGACGAAGTGCAGCACATCCCCCCCGAGCTGCAAGGGAAGTTGCTGCGCGCGCTCGAGCAAAAGAGCGTGCGCCGGCTCGGGGCGACCGCGAGCCGGACCCTCGACATCCGCATCGTCGCAGCGACCAACACCGATCTCGCCGCGGCCGTGCAGGCCGGCCGGTTCCGCGAGGACCTCTACTATCGCCTGAACGTGGTGACGCTCGAGCTCCCCCCCCTGCGCGAGCGGGGCGAGGACATGCTGGTGCTCGCGGAGACCTTCCTGCGGCGGTTCGCCGAGCAGTACCGCCTCCCTCAACCCCCGCTCACCCCAGACGTGCGTCACGCGCTGCTGGCGCATTCCTGGCCCGGGAACATCCGCGAGCTGCGTAACGCGATCGAGCGCGCCGTGCTGCTGTCTCCGCCCGGCAGCCTCGCGCTCGCGGAACTCACCGGGCGACCCGCGCGCCCGACTCAACCTGGGACAGTTCCGTTCCCCGCCACCCTCGCCGAGATCCAGCGCGCCGCCGCACAGTCGATGCTCCAAGCGACCGGCGGCAACCGGTCCGAGGCCGCGCGCCAGCTGGGGATCTCCCGCGCGCGGCTGAAGCGGCTGCTCGAGGGGACGGAGGACGAGACGGGGGGTGCGGATGAAGCCGAGCTTGGTACGAATTGAGGCAAGTGCGTCACGATGACTCAGCTGACACGGCCTATCAATTACGACGCAACGACTTACGGTGGCGCGCGGCTTGCCCATACAAGTTGCGACTTCCCCTTGGGAAACACTCCTATGCGACGACTGTTCTGCGGCCTGGTGGCAGTGGCGATTGTGGTGGCATGCAGCGACTCGAGCGGCCCCCCGCCCAATCAGGCGGCTCCGGTGCCGAACTCGCAGCTCCACATCGTGCTCCAGAGCTCCTCGGCGCCGCCGCTGCTGGCCGACAGCGCGAGCTTCTACGCCGTCATGGGCCAGGACCGCGAAGTCCGGATGTACTACCAGGGAGCGGCCCCAGGCGTCCCGGGGCAGGAGTTCCTGCGGCTCAAGGTGCCGGGCGATGGCCTGCTCAGCCGGCCCGATGGCAGCCTCTTTCAGCCTGGCGATTCGATCTTAATCACCATCAAGGTGGTCGATCCCAAGAAGTTTCTCTTCAATTTCCAACCATCCGGTCTGCATTTCAGCCCGAACCACCCGGCTGAGCTGACATTCGAATACTTATACAGCAACCACGATTTCAATGGTGACGGCGTGATCGACAGCGCCGACGCCCGGATCAAGGGCGCGCTCGACGTCTGGCAGCGCCAACCCTCCGATACGCTGTGGTATCGCCTCCAAGCCGCGAATTACGAGTCGTACGAGGAGCTTGATGGCAAGGTCCTGCATTTCACGGAGCACGCGATCGCGTGGTGAGCCCGCGAGGCGCTAAATGGCGACATCGCTAGCCGACGACTCCGCGCTGCTCTCCGAGCTGCGCGCGCTGGCGGAGCAGGGCCGCCACCGCGAGGTCCTGGGCCGGCTGCACGGCCTGCCGGTGGAGGACCTTGAGGGACGCACGGCGTTCGCGCTGCTCGCGGCGGAGGCGCACGGCCGGCTGGGCGAGCACAGCGAGGCGCAGCGCTGGGCGGAGCTCGTGCTCGTTCTGGCGCGGTCGCGTGGCGAGGGACAGGCGGAGCTGCGAGCCCTCAACTACAAAGGCGCGATCGCCCTGCGGCGCGGTGACGTGGACGAGGCGGAGCTCCGCTTCGCCGACGCGCTCACGGTGGCACGGGCCGTCCAGGACCACGCCGCCGAAGCGCGCTGTCTCAATAACCTGGGGATCATCGCCTTTCTGCGGGGCGACCCCGGCTCGGCGCTCGCGGACTATCAACTCGCTCTCGCCGCCTATCAGCAGGCCGGGGTGGTGCGCGGGATGGCCGAGACCCACCACAACATCGGCATCAGCTGGCGGGACCGCGGCGATCACCGGCGGGCGCTCCAGGCCGCGGAGCAGGCGGTGCGGCTCGCCACGCAGGTGCAGGACGACAGCCTGCTGGGCCTGGCGTTGACGGGCCGCGCTGAGACCCACTTGCTGATGAGCGACGCGGAGCTCGCGGCGGCGGAGCTCGCGCGTGCCGCGGAGGCCTACCAGCGCGTGCAGTTCGAGGCGGGGCTCCCCGAAGTGTGGCGCCTGCAGGCGGGCGTGGCGCGAGTCCGGGGCGACACCTCGGGAACGATTGGGCTGCTCGAACAGGCGGCCGAGGTCGCCACCCGGCAGGGGAACACCGAAACGCTGGCGGCCGTCCAGCGCGATCTCGGCGCGGCGCTCGAAGCCCAGGGGAACCTCACCGGCGCGCGCGCGGCACGCCAGTGGGCGGTCGTCCTGTACAAGCGGTTGGGTGCGAAACACGCGGCCGAGGCGATTGCCGCTTTGATCGCCCAGGGACCCTAGGCCTATCCGGATATGGCCGGTATGGGTCGCCGCTACTGCACGATCACCGGCTCGACCGTGCTGCGAACCATCACCCGGAGACGCGAGCCGGGGAGGCCCCCCGCCACGTCCACTTCGTTAAACCGGAAGACGCGGATCCGCTGGCTCGCGTTCAACGGGTTGTTCACGGCCGCGATCACGTAGGCACCCGTATCGGGAAGCGTCACCGGGCCGAAGTTCTTTGTCTCCACCTCGGCGGACTTCGCCTGCGACGGGACGGTCCAGCGCACCGTGAGCGGCTGATTCGCGGGAACGGTGGCGTTCTTCACCGGCGCGGTGATCTTGTGGACCGCGGGCCCACCGAGCACCACGTTGCGCACGTTGTCCGCCCCTCGCGTCACGTTCAGGGTGAAGTCCCCGCCGGGAAACGTGTTCCCCGTCAGCAAGTAGTCGCCGGAACCGGTAGCCGTTTCCGGCAAGGTGATGGTGCCGAGCGACGGGTTGCTGATCGTCACTGTCGCCGCGGACACCGGATTGCTGAGACCGTCGCGCAGCGAGACGCTGTAGTCCGTCGAGAACCCGCCGATCACCGTCGGGTCGTCGTTCGCGTCGATGTCAGCCGTGACCTTCAAGGTCGACGAGCCCGTCCCCGGGCTGTTCCGCGATACCGCGGGGCCGGTACTGTTGCCGCAGGCGGCGAGCAGCACCAGCGCCGCGATCCAAGAAATGCGTCCAAGAGCCTGCATGAGCATCCTCCGATTGTCTGTTCGAGTGGGCCGGATACGAGTCGCGGACCGGCGTGTGGGCGGCCAAAGGGGCAAGGGGTGTGCCGGAACGGGGGCGAGGGCGGGTGGTAGTGCGTAAGCACGGAGATGTGAGAGATCTCACGTGTGTTCACGACACGTGACGATTTTCATCTGCATCAAATCGGCGCAGGCCCGTCTGTCTTAAGACAGCCGCAAGGCGATGGCCCGACCCGTAGCCCCCATCCCCCTTGACACTGTACCTAGGTACATGGTTTATCCTGAAGCATGCCCCTCACCATCGGTCAGGTCGCGAGCGCGGCCGACGTGAACGTTCAAACCATACGTTACTACGAGCGGCGTGGCCTCTTTCCGACTCCGCGCCGCACTCCGGCGGGGTATCGCCAGTACGCCGACGACGCGGTGGCGCGCCTGCGCTTCATCAAGCACTCCCAGGAGCTCGGTTTCTCGTTGCAGGAGATCCAGGAGTTGCTAGGGCTGCGCGTGCGGCACGGCGCTGCCTGCGATGTCATCGAGCGGAAAACCAGACAGAAGATCGACGTCGTCCAACAGAGGATCCGTGATCTTCAGCGCATGAAGCGCACACTCGAGCGGCTGGCCGCCGCGTGTGCGGTACGGCGACCCACGGCCGACTGTCCGATCCTGGAGGTCCTGGAAGATCATGCCGACGCCAGTCACTAAGACGACACTCGCCGCGACGGGCGGCGTTGTCGCTGCCGTCGCCTCGACGCTCTGCTGCGCCGGACCGCTGGTCGCGGTCGCGCTCGGCCTGAGCGGCGCAGGGCTCGCGGCGACGTTCGAACCCCTACGGCCCTTCTTCGTGGCTGGGACTGTGCTCGCCCTCGGCTTCGGCTTCGTCGTGCTGCGCGGTGAGGAGAAGCGGGCGTGCGTGCCTGGCACCTTGTGTGCCTCGCCGGTCGCACGCCGCCGGATGAAGTGGGCGTTGTGGGTTGCGACGATCGTCTCGATCCCGCTGCTCACGTTTCCCTGGTGGTCGAAACTCGTGCTGGGTTAGGAGGTTCACCATGTTGGCATCATTGAAGGTCGCGTTGGTTCTCGCGCAGGTCGCCCTGCAGGCTCCGGACACGGCCACGGTTCGGCTTCACATCTCGAAGATGACGTGCGGGAGCTGTCCCACGACGGCGCGCCTTGCCCTGAAGCGACTCACGGGCGTCTACAGCGCCACCGTAACGTTGGACGACAGTCTCGGCGTCGTGCGTTACGACCCGCGGCAGGTAAACCCGGCGCAGATCGCCGCGCACCTCACAAAGCTCACGGGCTTCGGGGCCACGATCCTGCCCGACACGACGAAGGCGCCCGGAGGCAGCCGGTGAACGACGCGAAGGAACTGACCATCGAGGTTCGAGGCATGACATGCGACCATTGCGAGCGCTCTGTCGCGAAAGCGCTCCAAACGGTCCCCGGCGTCCATGAGGTCCTCGAGGTGAGCCACGCGGACGCCAGGGCGCGCGTCATGGCAG
>DATGVC010000012.1:0-4585 GCA_035300745.1 Gemmatimonadales bacterium
CGAACGCGAGCACCAGCAGCACGGCGACGACGGCGCCGCGTCGCACCCGGAAACGACTCATGGATTGAAGAATCCCTCTTGGAGGCTGAACCGGCAACAGTTCGCCAAGTTGGCTGGACCGTTCTCTGACATGGCGCACACGCCTCGATGATCTGCGCATTGGCCAAGTGAGCCTACATTCGGGGAGGAACGGGGAGTAGGTCGCGGTGCAAGTGTCGACGGCCACTTGTCCCGACCTCGCCGACCCGGAGCGCATCAATGGCTCCGGGTTTGGTTTTTTGCCTAATTGGAGAAGAAGAATCCGCCGCCGCCGCCGTCTCCGAATCGGGGATTCACGATGTTGGCGAACTTCGAGCCGAACGTGTAGCTGAGACCGAAGAAGCTGAAGTACTTGTACGACGTCGCAAGTTGGCGCCGCCGCAGCAGCACTTCCTGCTCTGATGCCCCGGCTTTGGGCAGGAACAGCTGATCATGAATCAGTCCGACACTCCCGAAGAAATTGAATGACAGGCCCTTGAATATCCTGAATTCGCCATTGCCGAATATTGTGACGCGGTTCTTGGTGAAATCGTGCAGGTAGTTGCTGCCCTCCAGTGCAATGCCGGTCGACCCCCACGGTTGTTTCACGCTGAGCGAAACGCTCAACGTTTGGCTGCCGCGGGTCTCGGAGAGGCGGTTGAAGATGGTGGTGTCGCGGTACCGGAATGTCTGCGGCCCGATCTCATAGCGTAACGTGAGGAGCCGGCGCGTCGACTGCGAGTACGGATAGACGTCGTACTCGATGGCCGGCGCCAGTGAGGTTGCAAGCTTCTCATTGAGGTAAGTGGATGACGAAGCAGACGCGCGCCCGCCGAAAGACCAGTGTGCGTTCACGCTACGCACGACCAACACGTTCGCATAGTAGCTGCGGCTGATGCTGGTGATGACCTGCTCCCCGCTGGGATTTCCGAGACTATCGAATGTTGTAATCGTGAAGTCTTGCTGGTTGTAGCTCTGACTGAGGGAAAGCCGGTGTTTCCACACGTCCGTGATCAGGCTTGCGGAGAGCGTGCTAAACCAGTTTTGGAATTTGAACGTCTTCTCTCCCTGTAAATTGCCGTTCAGCTGCGCGCGAAACACCCAGTAGTTCCACGGATCGCGGACCTGGGCCGCCGCCTGCGTCGGCGCGGTGTAGGAGATTTCCATGAGCGGAGCGACCGGCGTCCGAGCGGCGAACCGCACCAGTCCAAGTCGCATCGTTCGCGCCAGTCCGCGTCGGATGTCGTCCCGCGTGTCGGCCGCCCGCGACGTCCATCGCAGCGTATCGACGGTGCCGGCAAACCGCTCGAGGCCAATGAACGAGAGAGTGTACTCCTGCCCGCCTCCCGTTCTCTGCGTCGTTACCAACACGTGGACCTGCGCGAACGTGCGGTCGCGCACCCAGTTCACGAACGTGATCTCGGTGCGGTAATAATCGAAATCGCAGAAGGTGTCGGGACAATCGAGAAACACCCGCACGGCGGAATCCTGAACCGTGCGGGTGCTGTCCTGGGCGTCGAGCGGCGAAAAAGCAAAGACACACGCTGCGGCCATCGCGCCAACTCGCATGTGCCTTGCTCCGGGCGTAGAGGTCGATCAGCGGTTCGACATCGCCGGCACGAATCTCATTTTACCGAGCATATCCGCAACCCGTTCCGCCGCGATCCCAAGAACACAACCGATAGCCAGGGCAATCGCGATTCGGATACCGCCGTTGATGGCGACGGCGCGCGCACCCATGGCGGTCGCGGCGCCAACGAACGCACCCGTGGTATACGACAACAGCGGGATACGCGCCTGGAACACCATCCCGAAGACCGCAGCGCCGAGCAGCAAGGCGTCCAGGAGATCATTCCGGCCGAGCGCGCTCGACACGGCCGCATACAGCAGCGCCCAGACGACGCCGGACGCCGAACCGAGTATCGACTTCTGCAGTCCCATCACTCCGCCGCCCGCGCCGACAAAGCAGGCGAGACCGACGATGACGGGCCAGAGCTGCAGCGGCAGCTTGCCGAAATGGGAGATCACGGCCCAGAGGGCCGCGACAATGGCTAGGCTGAGTGCTTTCGTGGTCGACGCGCTCATCGATTGGGCCTCCTCCAAGAAGGGG
This sequence comes from Gemmatimonadales bacterium, assembly GCA_035300745.1. GTDB lineage: Bacteria > Gemmatimonadota > Gemmatimonadetes > Gemmatimonadales > GWC2-71-9 > 20CM-2-65-7. The sequence goes on from DATGVC010000012.1 coordinate 2,129, forward strand.
GAATCCGGCGCCAACATAATGAACGGGCAGTGCGCGGTGCAACGCCGTACGGCTAAGCGCGTTGAATTACATAGGCTTCCATCGCGTAGTACTCGGGCAGACCGAGGCGGTCGGCATGCGCCGCGGTCTCCAAATTCCTGGCCTCCACCCGCTGCCAGAACTCCCGCTCGTCGTAGCCGGGGAAGGGCGCGGTGTCTTTCTGGGACTGATGGCGGAAGATGGCGAGGATCTTCGCGTTCAGCTCGTCCTGCGACAGCGGCACCAGCACGTCCGCCTCGGTGAGTGACCACTCCTGCCAGGCGCCGCGATACAGCCAGACCTCCGGCCGCTGACCGGCGTACCGCTCGAGCGCGCGCTCGACGGCCGCCTTGCAAGTGCGATGCGTCCCGTGCGGGTCGGACAGATCGCCGGCGACAAAGACGAGATCGGGGCGCACCTCGTCGATCAGCCGCTGTACGATCGTGATGTCGTCATCGCTCAGCGGCCGTTTGCGGACCTCGCCGGTGCGATAGAACGGCAGATCGAGGAATCGCGCGGCGCTCGCGGGAATCCCGACCGCGGCAAGCGCGGCAATGGCCTCCGACTCTCGAATGAATTTCTTGAGATTCTGCACGACAGGAATGTCGATCTCACCGGGCGCCTTCTGCTCCATGCCGGCATTGACCATGTCGCGGGCGCGCTGCACCGCGGCCGGGTCCAGTCCCAGAGATCCGGCGGCTCGCTCGACAAAATCGAGATGGCGCGTCACGTCGTGATCGAACACCGCGATGTTGCCGCTGGTCATGTACGCGACGACGATCTGGTTTTCGTTCTCCCACAGCTTGCGGAGAATGCCGCCCATCGAGATGACGTCGTCATCGGGATGGGGTGAGAAGACGAGGACGCGCTCGTGCGCCGGGAGCTTGGCGCGGCCACGAATCTTGTCTCGCAGCCGATTGAAGACCTGACCGTTGATCGGACCAGCCGACCCGGCGCGGGCGAGCAGCGGGCTCAGCTGGTGCTCGGCGTAGTCGCGGGCGGACAGCTTGAGGACCGCCTTGCCGCTCCGTTCAGCGAGCCACACGACGGAGCGCTCGACCATCGCGGGTGTCCAGTCGACGCCTTCGAGGATCCACGGCGTCCTGATGCGCGTGAGCTCGGCCGCGGCCGGCAGGTCGAGGTAGAACGTGACGCTGGGGTGACGCTGCAGGAACGTCGCGGCGACATCGGTCGAGATGTCGCCCTCCACGGCGCGCGCCACGATCGCCGCCTTGTGCTCGCCGGTCGCCATCAAGGCAATCTCTTTGGCGTCGAGAATCGTGGCGACGCCCATCGTGATCGCTTCGCGCGGGACGTTCTCCACGCCAAAGAAGTCGGCGGCGGCGTCCTTCCGAGTCAGCGTATCGAGCGTGACGATGCGGGTACGCGATGTCGGGTCCGATCCCGGCTCGTTGAAGCCAACGTGCCCGGTCTTGCCGATACCCAGCACCTGGAAATCGATGCCGCCCGCCGCTCGGATGGCCTCCTCATAGGCGGCGCACGCTTCCGCCACGCGCTCGCGGGGCGTCACGCCCTCGGGAATGTGGACGTTCTCCTTCGCGATATTCACGTGCGCGAAGAAGTTCTCCCACATGTATCGGCGATAGCTGTGGGGACTGTCGGGCGCCATCGGGTAGTATTCGTCGAGATTGAACGTGGTGACCCGCGCGAAATCGACGTCCCCCGCCTGGTGGCGGCGGATCAGCTCCTCATAGACGCCCAGGGGGGTGCTGCCCGTGGCGAGGCCGAGGACCGCGCGCCCTTTGGCCCGGGTCTCGCGATGAATGACCTCGACGATGCGCTCGGCGACGGTCGCGGCGAGGTCACTGTGCTCGGGGAAGACGACGGTTCGCAGCCGCTCGCGGTCGCGCGAGCTCTCGATGGTGGTCGGGGGCGCTCCCCCCGTCCCCTGCCGGTGGGTGGCGGCCCGAGCCATCTACACCTTCACCTCTATCGCCGCGCCGCGCTTGTAGCGCACGTAGAGCCACGCCATCGGGACGATCAGCATACCTGCGGCGATGATCGTGAGGGCCAGCAGCACCGACGCCAGGAGAACCGCTTGCTGGGAGGTCTGGGCCGCCTGGAACATCGCCGAGTCCTGTTTGGCCAGGAGGACGATCATCGCCTGCCGCGCCTCAGTGCCGGCACCGGTGCCCGTGCTCGTCAGGCCGGCAAGCACCGTCTGCACCAGCTCCCGCTCGTGATCGTCCGTCATGGAGCTCCCGAGATCGGCGAGCTGCACTCGCAGCCCGCGCCCCAGGCTGTCCCGCTGCGCCACCGCCTCGACGCGGCGGAAGCGGGGGTCGGTTCCGGTCGCCATTTGGCGCCATACTTCGAGCCCGGCGTTGTAGCGATGCAGCATTTCGGAGGTGCGGGCGCCGTGGACCACCGTCTGGGCGGCCTCATTCAACGAGAGAATCAGCCACAACCCGATGACCA
>DATGVC010000013.1:0-3862 GCA_035300745.1 Gemmatimonadales bacterium
CATCGGCGTTGCAATTTGTGCGGAAGCTCAGCGGCGCGACGCATCCCTCGCACGCGAACGAGGCGGCGTTCAACAGCGCCGTGGCGGACGTGACGATGATTGCCCGCCGCCTGATCGATTCGCTGACGATCAAGGCACCACCACGTAATCGAGACGTGGAGGCTCGCAAGGCTCGTGAACGGGCTGCGAAGCGCTTTGGCTAGGACCGCCTGTACTTCATGGCGGAAGCTTTCTATGTTTCTGGCCCGCCCTGGTGGTGGAACTGGTAGACACGCTGTCTTGAGGGGGCAGTGCCGCAAGGCGTCTCGGTTCGAATCCGAGCCAGGGCATCGCGTGACGGGGGTCTCGTTGCCGCCGTGACGCCGGGCTGCTCGCGCAAACTCGCACGGTGCATAGCTTTTCGGCATGGAGCTATGGGTCGCATTCGGGTTTGGCGCGGCGGTCGGCGCGCTGGTCGGCTACTTGCTCGGCCGGCAGAAGCAAATGGCGGCACCCGCGCGGGCACGGCCGGCACCGCCTTCAGCACCTCCACCCACCTCCAGATCCTCCACCGCCGCTTCATCTGATGTCAAGCACGTCGTTCTCGACGAAGGCTCAGCCAACGTATTGAACGCGCTGAACAACCGCCTCGCCGCCATCGGCGCACTCGCGGACCTGCTGCATGGCAGCCCGCTCGATCCCGAGCGCGCCCGCGCCCTGGTGTTGCTGCACGGCGAAGTGCGGCGCGCCGCCGAGATCACGAGCCACTTCCTCGAGCTTGCCGCGCATCCCGCGGGGGCTGCCGAGCCGTGCGATGCGGCGGTCGTAATCAACGGTGTCCTGGCTGAGCGCGAGTCCACCTTCCGCGAGCTCGGCGTCAAGTTGATGCGATCGGTCCCCAACGACCTGCCCATGGTCGCCTGCCCCATGGCGCAGCTCACCGAGATGCTGACGAAGCTGCTCGATTTCTCGTTGCGTCGCTTACGCGCGTCGCAGCCGCCACGCGAACTGCGACTGGAGGCGATCGCGACGGGACCTTCGGTTGTGGCATCGCTGTGGGATTCCGGCACGCCCCTGGCGGTTGAAGCAGAGCAGCGGCTCACGTCGCCGTTCCGCTTCACGCAGTCCGGCGGCGGTGGTGAAGTGGAGTTCGCGCTCGCCCGCGCGCTGGCGCAATCGGCCGGCGGCAGCCTGCGGCTCAGGCCGCGGGGCGGCAGTGCCGGCGCTGAAGTCGTGGCGACATTGCCGCGCAGCGTGCTGGGCGCTCAGACTCCGCTCGCGGCGCCCGCCGAGAGCCTGCCGCGCATGCGCATCCTCGTGGTGGACGATGATGCGGTGAATCGCCAGGCGATGGTGCTGCTGCTCGAGCGCGAAGGCCACCAGGTCGTCGCCGTCGAGAATGGGCTCGAGGCCATGGAGCGCCTGGGCCATCGCGACAACACGTTCGACGCCATCGTCACCGACCTGCAGATGCCCCGCCTCGGTGGGCGCGCCATGTACGAGCAGCTCGTCAACAGCCAGCCGCTCGTTGCCAGGCGATTCGTATTCGTCACGGGAGATCAGGCGCGCGGGGAGACGCGCTCCTTCCTGGAGAATTGCGGACAGCCATCGGTGACGAAGCCCTATGACTTAAGCGATCTCATCCACGCGATTGGGACGGTTTCCCGAAAACGGTAGACCTGTTGCGCCTGCTGCGTCTATCAGTTTGGCGCGTGCACCCGCGGCCCCTTGTAATCCCGGTCGCCACCGATGCCCGGCCCGGCAAGCTCGAGTCCACCCCGATCATTATTGATCCGCGCAATGAACTGACGAACCGACCCTGGGAACGGCTGCGTGCGGCCATGCTTGCCGAACGGGTCGCTGTACCACACCTGCGGGCCGCCCGCGTTGGCGACGAAGTTTGAATTGATGTCCACGACGCGGTCCGTTCCATCAAATATCGAGCGCGGATCGTCGAATGTGATGCCGGTGATCGTCCCGTTGCTCGTCGATTGCGCGCATGCCCCGCCACGTGCCGCATGGCCCGCCGGTGTGACTTCGTAGCACACGTCGATCGGTCGGCCAACGATTCCCGTCAGGGCTGGATCGTAGAAGCGGCTCGGCAGCGACACCTGGAAATACGGATTGAAGAAGGCCAGGGTGTGGCCGTCTTCGCGGCGCACCGAGTTGGACGTCTGCCAGCTCTCGTGCAACGCCCCGAAGTTCGAGAACTGTCCGGCGGGCACGAGAATGTCGCGATCCACACAGGTGCGATCGGGAATGATCCGCCGGCCGCCGCCATCGGGTGAGTTCGCGGGTGTCGCCGGTCCGACCACGACGGTGACGCCGTCACAGCTGCGATCGAATTGCCCGGGCGTCCCGATCGCCGACAGTATCGTGATGTGCAGCTCGGTGCCATCGGTGCAGCGGATGTGGTAGGCCAGCTCGTGCAGGTTGTTGGTGAACGCGTCCTTGGAGTGCGTGCCCTGATGCAGCTTCGTGAGGATGTCGCAGCGCACGGCAAACAACGCATCCGCGGCAGCGCTACCGAAGTGCATCGGGACGTCGTTCTCCCACTCGACCTTGTGTCCGAAGTGATCCTCGTGCCGCGTCGTGAGCGGATCGTACACGTCGAGCTGTTCGTTGGCGTATCCGAACGGGATCGGTCCGACTTCGCGGTACAGCGCCGAGCCGCGCGGATCGCGTCCATGATCGTGACCGAACGAACAGCCGCTCACCGGGTCGATGGACGGATGCCACGTCGGATAGAGCTTGTGATCGGGCCCGACGACCGAGTACGCATCGTGCTGCGCCTTGGTGCAATCGTCCCTCACGCCGGGCGCCCAGAGTCCGAAGGACGCGGCGTTACCGGTGGCGGGGCCGTAGTCGGGCGCTGCCGGCATGTCGTTACACGCGACCAGCGTCGCGACCGTAGCCACCAGAGAGACCAGCAGGAATGCGGGTTTCATGGGTTCCCCGGCTCACATTCGCCCCGGTGCGGCACGATCAGCAGTGACCGTTGTCACTCCCAAATGGGCCACAGCAATTGAGTTATAGTGGCGATATGCGAACCGCTGGGATGGTCCTGGTGGCGATCGCGCTGGCCGGCACGACCAGCCTGGCGGCGCAGCGTCGCGAGGGGTCCGGGTTGTGGTACAGCGTGGGTGTGGCGCCCGGATGGGCGCGCGTCACGTGCAACATCTGCGCCGGTCGCAGGAAGACCGCACTCTCCGCTGTCATTGGAGTCGGCGGCAGCGCGGGCCGTGCGGTGCGCATCGGCGCGGAGCTCGCCGCATGGCGCCAGCGCGAGGGCGGAGTCACTCAGACGCTGATGTCGTTTGGGGCCGCCGCCTACTGGTATCCCAACCCGGGGCGGCGGTTCTACCTGCGCGGCGGCGCCGCGCTCGTGATGCACCGCGCCACCGACGGCACCGACGTCGTCACCTCATCTGGCATCGGCCCGGAAATGGGTGTCGGCTACGAATATCCGGTGGGCCGCTGGCGGCTCGCCCCGTTTGCGCATTACTCCGTAGGTGTATTTGGCGGCGACGTGAAGTTCAACGGCGGCACAGCCGCGGGCAGCGCGACGGTGAGCTTCTTTCAGGTGGGAGCGACTCTGACACGGCGGTGAGCCCCCTACGTTGGCGGGAGATCAGCGCCGCCGCTCCGGAGTCGGCACCCCCACCCCGACCCCGACGATCACCGAGTCCGTTGCCCCGTTCGCGAGCAGATCGATCAGGTCCCGATGGTAGTACAGATCGGCGGGGTCGAGCGCGGGCCACTCCCGGTAATGGTCCGGGGCGAACAGGCCGGCCATGTGCGCCATGGCGCCGTACGACGTGTCGCGAGTGGGATTGTCGAACACCCCCACCACGCGGTAGCGATGCCCGGCCTTGAGGCGCAG
>DATGVC010000014.1:0-6186 GCA_035300745.1 Gemmatimonadales bacterium
CGGGAACAGATCGAGGCGGCGCTGGCGGCAACGAAGGGCCGGGTATCCGGGCCTCACGGAGCGGCGACGATGCTCGGCATTCCGCGTCAGACCCTGGAGTCCCGGATCCGCGCGCTCCGCATCAACAAGCACCAGTTCAAGTCGTTCTAGCGGCTCAGCAAATGCCGAGCATTTGCAGGCCTGCGCGGGCAATCGCTGGCCGCCACCGCTGCGTGCGGCAATGGCTCGCGGATTGCTCGGCAACTGTGCATGCCGATGATCGATCTCTACGCCGTCGCCGATCTCTTTCCTGCCCATGCGGACCGTCAGCTCGCGGAAGAGCTGACCCTCGCATTGCTGAAGGCGGAGGGCGTCGAGAAGCCCGGGGCGACGCACTTGAACAACACGGGTGCGTACATCCATCGGATGCCGCCGAGCGCGGTGAACACCGCCGCGGCCGGTGCTGCCCGAACCGTCCGCGTGCAGGTGCTGACGCCGCCCGGCGTGCTCCAGCGCGCGGGGCAGAAGCAGCTCGTCGCCGAGATCACCCGGATCGTCTCGAAGGTCTCCGGCGACCCGACGCAGGCGGGCCGCACCTGGGTGCTGCTTACCGAAGCGGCCGAGGGCGGCTGGGGCCTCGCCGGCACCGCGTTCGGGAAGGAGGAGTTCGCCGCGCTGGCCGCGCGCGCGAAAGCCAAGCCGTGACCCTCGGACTCCTTCCCGGCGCCGGCGGCACGCAAAGGCTGCCACGCACCATCGGAACGCGAGCCGCGCTCATGCACATCCTCATTGCAAGGAGAGCGAATCATGACTGAGATAGCGGCGCACGTGCGGGTCATCGAGGAAACGTCTGCGTACTGGAGGGTTCTGTTCGAAAATCCGCCTTTCAACATTGTAGACGCCACCATATTCGAAGGTCTCCAGGATCTGCTCGCTCGGATGGACACCAGCCCGAGCCTGCGGGTCGTAGTATTCGAAAGCGCGAATCCTGGGTTCTACCTTGCCCACTTTGACTTGACCGGCAAGATAGGAAACATCATGACAGCTGTCGGGGCTTCCGGCCTCCCGGTCCTGACGGATACGTTCGTGCGTCTCACCAAGTCCCCGGTGGTCAGCATCGCGAAGATCCGAGGCTGCGTCCGGGGCGTGAGCAGCGAGTTCGTCCTCGCCTGCGACATGCGCTTCGCGTCGCGCGAGAACACGCGACTCGGCCAGCCCGAAGTCGGTGTCGGACTGCATCCCGGTGGCGGCGGTACCGAGCGCCTCCCCCATCTGGTCGGCCGCGGTCGCGCGCTGGAAATCGTTCTCGGAGCGAACGACTTCGATGGTGACACCGCGGAACGATACGGATACGTCAACCGGGCACTTCCAGACGCCGAGCTGGACGGCTTCGTGGACGCGCTCGCGCGCCGGATCGCCTCCTTCGACCGGCGTGCCATCGCGGCAGCGAAGGGTCTCGTCAACCAGGTCTCGTTGCCCCCAACCGATCGGCTCCTGGACGCCTTCACTTCGTTTGGAGCAGCGCTGACGTGGCCCGAAGCCCAGCACCGCATCGGAGGCGTGCTGGAGCGTGGACTGCAGCGTGACGCCAACTTCGAGAAAACCTGGCCCGATATCCTCGGCGATCTCGGCGAGGCAGGAAAAAGAGGCTCGCCGCGATGATAAGCAAGATCGAGATTGAGCGACGCCCTGAACTGGATCGCGAACTTCCCGGCATAGACGCATCCCGAAAGGAACACCGTCATGCCAATGATTGATGTTTACGCCGCCGCAGGCACATTCGCCGATAGGCACGCGTCCAGGTCCTCACTCCCATCAACGTGCTGAACCGCGAAAAGCAACTCGACGTGGTTCGCGAACTGACCGACATCGTTGGCGCCGCAGCTGGTGATCCGACTCTGGTGAACAGAACCTGGATGCTCATCACCGAAGCTGCAGAAGGCGGTTGGGGAATCAATCGTCATGCAAACACGGGCGCGGAAATTGTCGTCGCAGCCCGTGCAGAGTCAGGAAATTCAGAGCGAACTAAAGATTCTTGAAACATTATTCGTCATCTGTCCTGAGGAGAAGTCATGACCAGCCGATTGCAGTGGGAAGTTTTTGTCAGCGCCCAGATTCCCGTGGTCACTAACGACTTTCCGCCCGGCGCGAGCGACATGAAATGGTCACCCATTTCTTCAACGCTCATCTCGGGTAAGCGCGATGCCGTGCTGGTAGATACCGCCATCACGGTCGATCAAAATCAGAAACTTGTCGACTGGATGGCAGCCAGCGGCAAAAATCTGACGACGATCTACGCGACCCATGGCCATGGCGATCATTTCTTCGGCGTAAACACAATTCAGAAGAAATTTCCCAAAGCGCGGTTCGTCGCGACGCGAGAAGTCATCGCTGTCATGCAAAAGCAGGCGTCGGCTCCCGTGGTCAACACATATTGGAAACCACGGTTTCCCGGACAAATCGATTCAACACTCGTGGTCGCGGACGCACTCAAGGGAGGCGTTATCGAACTGGAAGGGGAGCAACTTGTGGGCGTTCCCCTCGGGCATACCGATACGGACAACACGACCTGTCTCCACGCCCCTTCGATCGGGCTGGTCGTTGCCGGCGACGCCGTCTACAACGATGTTCATCTTCATCTGGGCGAGTCGAACGCCGAAACCCGGAACGATTGGATCGCGGCGCTCGACAAGATCGAGTCGCTCAAGCCCGTGGCCGTTATTGCGGGACACAAGAGGCCAGGGGCGCCCGATACGCCGAATAATATCGAAGAAACACGAAAATACATTCGCGACTTCGACAGGATCGCTACCAATACCAAGACCGCGTCGGAGCTGTACAACCAGATGCTCGCGATTTATCCCGAGCGCGTGAACCCGGCAGTCTTGTGGTTGTCGGCACGGGCAATGAAGCCGGGCACCTGAACCCGGTGGCGTTCAGCCACGCCAGCGCGAAATTCTGGCACGTCACAGTCTGCGCAACGCCGAATGAAAGAGAGGTCAGCTGGACATGGCAAAGGACCTACTTCAGAAAGCTCTTGCGGTGCGGCGGGTTGGACCGCTGGAACTCGTTTGAGACAGTGCAGGCGACGATCGTTACTGGAGGGCAACTATACGGGCCACAATGCGTATGCGACGTCGTGTTTCTACCTGCCCCTAGACGGAGGACGCGTCAGCCGTCATGCCGAGCTTCTTGAGCAGCGCAATTAGCGTCTCCCGCTCGGCGCGCGTCAAGCCGTCGGCGGCGTCGTCGAGGTCGGCCTTGTGCTTGTCGAAGATGCGCGTGATGAGCGCGCGGCCGCTGCGCGTCAGGGCCACCTTCTTGACGCGCCGATCACCGGCGTCGGCAGAGCGCTCGACGAGGCCGCGCGCTTCGAGCCGGTCGATGGCGGTGCTGATGCTGCCGCTCGTGAGCTGGATGCGCCGGCCGATCTCGTTGACCAGCATCGGCCCCTTGTGCAGCAGCGCCTCGAGGATGGCAAAGTCCGAGAGGCCGATGTCGTGCGCGGCGATGCTGCGCTGCGCGTGCCGCGCCATCGATCGGTACGCCTTCATCAGCACCAGCCACAGATGCGTCCCGGAGCTATCGGCCATCGTCACCTCGTCGCGGCCAGCGCGCGGTCAGCCGGCGAGCAGCTTCTTCCAGTCCTGCGCGCGCGCCCAGGCCTCGAACGGGAGCCACGGCACCTCGGGGAAGTCGCGGCGCAGCGCCGCGCGATCGGCGGAGTAGCCCGTCGTCTCGAACCACTCGTACATTTTGACACCTTCCTCGCCCATCGCGCCGCGAATCATCGCCATCGGCACCTGGAAGTAGGAGAGTGGACGGCCCGTCACCTTCGACAGGATGGCGACCACCTCTTCGCCGCTGAGCTCGTCGCCGGCGAGGTCAAAGCGCTTGCCGGCGTAGCGCGCGCGGTTCTCCAGCGCCGCGACCACGGCGCCGGCAATGTCGCTGACGGCCACCTGCATCAGGCGGCGCGTCGGCGCCAGCGGCGAACCGTAGACGCCCTGGCGCAGCTGGGCGAGGCCGAAGAACGCGTTCTCCATGAAGTAGACCGGGGCGACGATCGCGGCTTCGATGCCCTGCGCGCGGATGTGCTCCTCGACGGCGAACTTGCTGTCGAAGTGCGGGACGCCGGTGTGGCGGTCGGCGTTGGCGACGGACGAGTAGACGAGGTAGGCGCCGGCGGCGGCCGCGGCGTCGGTGGCGAGGATGCTCTGGCGCGTCTCGGCCTCGGGACCGTGCTCGTAGGGCGTGGCGACGGAGAACATCGCCTCCATGCCGGTGAGCGCGCGGTCGACCGAGGCGCGGTCCTCCAGGTTGCCTTGCGCGAGCTCGACGCCGAGGGCAGCGAGCGCCTGCGCGGCAGGCGAGGCGACGTTGCGCGTGAGGGCGCGAATGCGATGCCCCTTTTTGATGAGCTGCCGGGCGACGGCTCCTCCCTGGGTTCCGGTCGCGCCGGTCACGAGTATGTCGAGTGGCTTGGCCATGAGGCCTCCTGGTATGAACTTGACATCAAGATGCTTGACGTCAAGAAACGGATTCGGTACCGGTGCATCCACATCCATGGTCTCGAAAGCAGCGCATCCGGCGCGGCGGCAACGCACACTTTCGCATACGGAGGAACGACATGAAGACCATGCAGATCGATCGATTCGGCGGCCCCGAGGTGCTCCACGCGGCCGAGACGCCCGAGCCGCACGCCGGCCGCGGCCAGGTGCGCGTGCGCGTGCGCGCGATCGGCGTGAATCTGTTCGACGCCAAGGTGCGCTCCGGCGCCATGGAGGCGGTGTTTCGCACGCCGCTGCCGGCGCTGCTCGGCATCGAGCTCGCCGGCGTGGTCGACGAGGTCGGCGCCGGCGTGACCGAGCTCGCCGCCGGCGACGAGATCTTCGGCTTGTCCGAGGGCGGCGCCTACGCCGAGCTGGCGGTGGCCTCGGTCGTGGCCAAGAAGCCCAACGGGCTCTCGTGGGAGCTGGCCGCCTCGCTGGCGGTCGCCGGCGAGACCGCCACCCGCGTGCTCGACGCGCTGGCCGTGCAGCGCGGCGAGATGCTGCTGGTCCACGGCGGCGCTGGCGTCGTGGGCAGCGTCGCCGTGCAATTGGCGCGCTTGCGCGGCGCCCGGGTGATCGCCACCGGCAGCGCGGCCAACCAGGCGCTCTTGGCGTCGCTCGGCGCCACGCCGGTGGTGTACGGCGACGGCCTGGTGGCGCGGGTGCGCGCGCTCGGCGCGCCCGTCGACGCCGTCTTCGACGCCGCGGGCAAGGGCGCGCTGCCCGACTCGATCGAGCTGCGCGGCGGCAAGACGCGCATCGTCACCATCGCCGATCCGTCCGCGCACCAGCTGGGGATCCCGTTCTCGGCGGGCACCGCCGCGATGCGCAACGTCGCCGTCTTGCGGACCATGGCCGAGCTGGCGGCGAGCGGCAAGGTGACGGTGGCGGTCGCCGAGGTATTGCCGCTGGCGGAGGCGCCGCGGGCGCATGCGCTCATCGAGAAGAGCCACGCGCCCGGCAAGATCGTGCTCACCGTCTAGCTCGCGACGGTTTTGAAACCGCTTTACACTCCGCCGCGCAGGGCGATGACAGTGCACCAGGCCATCCGGCTGGCTCGAGCAGCGGCCGCCGCTGCGGGGAGAGAACGGGGAGAGCTGGCACCCCTCCCCAGGAAAACACGAATAATTCCCACTAGAAAGGTGCGTCCCCACAGAGATTCGAACTCTGGTTACCGCCGTGAAAGGGCGGTGTCCTGGGCCTCTAGACGATGGGGACTTTTCCGAGCGGGGCCGGATACCACGGCGGCGGCGGAGCGTAAAGACCTGCTACCTTGGCCGGATGCGGCGCAGCTTCTGGGGCTGGGGGTGGGAGGAGCGGCTGCCGGACGAGGACGGGCGGCGCGCCTTGGGCGCCCAGATCGCGTCCATGCTGGGCTGCCCGGCGCCCGAGCCGAGGCCGTTGCCTGAGCTGAAGCAAGCGATCGCCGCAGCCCCAGCATCGGCGGTCGCGCCACCTCCGGCGATCGCCGACATCTGCGACGCATCGCCCGAGGCGCGGCTCCGGCATACGTACGGCCGCGCGTACCGCGACCTGGTGCGCGGGTTCGCGTGCAATTTCTCCCCGGCACCGGACTTCGTCTGCTTGCCTCGAACGGAGGAGGACGTCGTCCGCGCGCTGGAAGGTTGCGCGAACGCGGGCATCGCGGTCGCGC
>DATGVC010000015.1:0-5911 GCA_035300745.1 Gemmatimonadales bacterium
CTCGAGCGCCGTCTGCACGCGCCCGTATTCGATCCCCTCGTCGGCCCGGAGATACAGGATCTTGTCGACGGTCCGGTTGGCGTACAGCGCAGTCAGCTGGGCTGGCAAATCTGCGTCGCTGACGGAGCGCGGGCCGGTGTACTTCCCCGTTCTCGGATCGGTGATGTCCAGGTAGAACTTCCCATCCTTGTCGATACCCAGGCGGATCTCGCCTTCGCCCTCTTCCTTCGAGTCGGGATTCTTGGCGCGCGGAATCGACGCCTGGAACCCGGCGGTAATCGCCGGCGTCACGATCATGAAGATGATCAGCAGCACCAACATCACGTCGATCATTGGCGTGACGTTGATGTTCGCCGCGACCGCGCCTTCCGCTTTCTTCCCGCCACCCATCGCCATCGGTCGTTATCCCTTGATCGGGCCGCTGGTCTGCGACGTCTTCTGCGTCTGGAACTCCTTCGTAAAGATCGACCGGCCGAACTCGCTGCCGACGCTCTTGATGAGATAGTCGATCAGCTCCTTCGACGTGTAGGTCATCTCCACCGTGAGGAAGTCGATCTTGGTCGCGAAATAGTTGTACAACCACACCGCCGGAATCGCGACGAGCAATCCGAACGCGGTCGTGATCAGCGCTTCGGCGACGCCGCCCGTGATGGCCGCGAGGGACCCCGAGCCACCCGATGCGGACATGCCCTGGAACGCCGTCACGATACCCATCGTCGTGCCGAGCAGTCCGACGAACGGTGCCGTCGCGCCGGTGGTCGCCAGAATGCCCAGGCCGCGCTTCAGCTCGGCGGTGATGATGAGCATCTGCCGTTCGACGGCGCGCTCGGCGGAGTTGATGTCGGCGGCCGTGATGGTCGCCCGGTCGCGGAGCAGCGGCTTCACCTCGGCGAGGGCCTCACCCAGCACGCGCGCGACGTGACTCTTCTTGTTCTTTTCCGCGAGCGCGATCGCGCCGTCCAGCTGTTCCTCCTGCAGGTAGCGCGAGAATTCAGGCGCGAACTTGCGCGTCTCCTTCTGCGATTTCCTGAGGTAGATCTGCTTGGAGATGCTGACCGCCCACGACCAGGCCGACATGATGAACATGACGACCACAATGCCTTTGGCGAACGGCCCCATCGATGACCATAGCTCAGCGTAACTCATTGTGTCTCCCTATCGCTTGATCTTGAAGTCGATCGGCAGGTTCACCAGCACGCGAACCGCCCGCCCATGCACGCGCGCGGGACGGAACAGCGCCCGCAGCACGTAGTTCTTGGCCGGTTGGTCGAAGCCTGGATTGGGACTTTGAATGACCTTGACCGACGGCGGCTCGGCGCGGCCCGACGTATCGATGATCGCCTGCACCAGCACCCGCCCCTGCACGCCCGCCTGGCGCAGCAGGTCCGGATAGTTCAGCGCCGGCCCGGACAAAACCTCGGGCCGCTCTTCGACGACCGACTCCATGAACACCTGATCGGGCGCACTACCGGTCCCGATTCCGCCTTCGACCCCCGTACCGGTGTAGTCCTTGGGATCGAAATGCTGCTGCAGATTGATCGGCGGAATGTTCGTCGGAATGTCGGTCGGCGCGACGACCGTTTGGAAGCCCTTGAGCTGCGGCACATCCACGACGGGGGGCTGCTCTTCCGGCTTCTTTTGCTGTTCCTGGTTCAGGAAGACCATCGCCGTGTCAACCGTCCCCGCGTCCTTCTTCTGACCCGCGGTCAGCGTCGCGACGACGGCTGCAAGCACGATCACGCTGTGTCCGATCAGCGATACGAAGCCGAGGCCGAACGCACCCTTCTTATTGGTCTTACGATTGGACTCGATCAGGTTGTTGAACACCGCCGTCTCCTCCCGGGCTGGTGAACTGGTCCCTAAGTAATAGTACGCGTCGCAACATGCCCGCTAGTAGGCCGAAGATTACAAAACGATGACAGCCGGATGAGCCTTCAGCTGCTGGCTCATCGAGCACGTGCCATGCCGATCCGAATGGCGAATTCGTACGGAATTCGTACCCGCGTCTGGACCGCCTTCCCGCCGATCGTGGTTGGACGAAACAGCGTCGCCAGCAGCGCCTGTCGAGCCGGCGCAACGAAGCCGGGATCAGTGGCCAAGACGACGGTGATCGTCGGCGCAAGGACGCGCCCGGTTGTGTCTACAACCGCTTCAAGCACGACTGTGCCCTGAACGCCCCCCTGGCGCAGCAACTCGGGATAGATGGGGAGCGGGCCGGTCAGGACCTCGGCGTACTCCTCCGTGACCAGGCTGTTCAAGCCACCGGGCTGACCGGTGGCGGAGCTGCTCAGGGGACCGGAGTACAGGGGGGAGAACGACTGCATGGGCGCCGCGGTTTGCAGCGTCGATGGTACCGAGATGGAACGGAGGTCTACCGGCGACACGAACGTCAGTGGATCGGGTGGTGCCCAGGATCGCGGCGACTCAACCGGGGCGATCGGCTGAAAGAAGATCGTCGAATCTCGGGGAGGAGTGGGAGTGGACCGGCCCGACCTCGCAGTGCCGAATAACACCGCGGCGCCCAGAGCGATATGACCGGTAATCGAAACGACTGAGCTGAAGGTTCGCATAGGTCGGCTCTCAGCTGTGTGTCCACCTGAGAAATACCGACAACCAGTGACTCAGTGCTTGCACGCGAATTACGGAATGGTGACAACGACATGTGATCTACCCGTGCGGTAAGCCCACCGTAAACGTCGTGCCCCTCCCGGGCCGGCTCTGCACTTCGATTGTGCCGCCGTGCGCTTCGGCGATCCACTTGCAGATGGCGAGGCCGAGGCCGGTGCCCGCGCGCTCGCTCGTGCGGGTGCGTGCCGAGTCGGCGCGCCAGAAGCGGTCGAAAACGTGCGGCAAGTCGCCGGGGGCGATCCCGATCCCGGTGTCCGCCACCGTGAACACGGCGCGCCCGTCGTTACGGGCGAGCTCGACGGAGACCTGCCCGCCGCGCGGCGTGTACTTCACCGCGTTCTCGATGAGGTTGAGCGCGAGCTGACGGATGCGGCTCCGGTCCACGGCGAGCACGAGCGGCTCGGCAGGGAGTCGGATCTCGATGCCGACGCCGGCGTGCTCGGCGAGCAGCTCCCCGGTCTCTCCCGCCTCGGCGATGATATCGCGCAGATCCACCGATTCGCGGTGCAGATCGGCGCGCCCCTCGTCGGCGCGCGCCAGGGTCAGCAACGATTCGAGCAGCTCCGTCATCCGGTTCACCTCCTGGAGCGTTTCCTCGAGGGCCGCGAGCGTTTCCGGCGGCGTGTCCGGGCGGGTGATGGCGCGCTCGACGCCCGCGCGCACGACGGTGAGCGGGGTCTTCAGCTCGTGGCTCGCGTCGGCGGTGAAGCGCCGCAGCGCCGCGAAATTGCGCTCCAGGCGCGTCATCATTTGATTCAGCGTCTCCGCGAGCCGCCCCAGCTCGTCGCGCTCCATCGGCACCGCGAGGCGCCGGTGCAGGCTCCGGCCGTCCGTGATCTCCCGCACCTCCGTGATCATCCGGTCCACCGGCTCGAGGGCGCGGCCGGCGATCCAGCCGCCGACCAGAATCGCTGGCACCACGCCGACGAAGAACGCGATCACGATCGTGAGCAGCAGCTGCTCGAGCCGGAGCTCGGCGGAACGCGTATTCGCCCCCGCGAAGATGGCGCCGAACTGATCGCCGGCGTCCGGCACCGCGCGCACGATGTAGTGCAGTGTTGGTCCATTGGGGTCGATCCGCAGGCGACCCGGGACGTGCGAGACCGCAGCGGCGGGCGGGCGGGTGACCGTGTTCAGCTGCTCGAACTCGGCGAATGTGAGCGCCCGCGCGTCGGGAGAGGCGAACAACAGCCGCCCGTCGCGGCTCGTCACCAGCAGGTAGTCGGGCACGACCTCGAGCACCGCCGCGACCTCCGGTGTCAGCACCGGGCGCCCGGCGGTGTCCTTCTCCACGAGCACGCCGCGCGCGCGAAAGCTCTCGGCGAGAATGCCCGCCGTGAGGTCCGCTTCCGACTGGATGCGGCGATCGAGATCCTGGTAGGTCGCGCTGCGGCGCGCGAAGTAGAGGACGACCGCAAAGACGGCGATGCTGAGGATGAGCGCGGTGGCGTACCAGACCGTCATCCGCGCGCGAATGCTCTCCACGGTTACGCCCGCACCACGTATCCCACGCCGCGCACCGTGTGGATCAGCTTTGGCTCCTTCGCGTGATCGATCTTCTTGCGCAGCCTCGTGATGACCACGTCCACGATGTTTGTGCCCGGATCGAAGTGATAATCCCAGGCGTATTCCGTAATCAGCGTGCGCGACATCACGCGGCCCTGATGTCGCATGAGGTACTCGAGCACGGCGTATTCCTTCGGGGTGAGCTCGATGCGCTTGCCGTCCCGCGTCACCTCGCGGCTGCCGGTGTCCAGCAAAAGACCATTCACCTTCAATGTCGGCGGGGCGATCGCCTTCGGCCGGCGTCCCAGCGCCTCCACCCGCGCCAATAGCTCCTCGAACGCGAACGGCTTGGTGACGTAGTCGTCCGCCCCCATGCGCAGCGCCTGAACCTTGAAGTCGACCGAGTCTTGCGCCGTCAGCACGAGCACCGGCAATCCTACCCCGCGGTCGCGCAGGGTACGCAGTACGTCGATGCCGGAGACCTTCGGCAGCCGCAGATCGAGGACCATGATGTCGTAGTTCGCCCCTCTCCCGCTGGCGCGGCGCAGCCCCTCGTCGCCGTCCCCGACGAGCTCGACGTGGTAGCCCGCCTCGTCCAGACCGCGGCGCACGTAATCACCTACCGTTTTGTCGTCCTCAACCACCAGGATTTTCATCCGACGGGAAGGAACACCTTGAAGTTGGTCCCCACCCCCATCTGCGATTCCACCTCGATGCGGCCGCGATGCTCCTCGACGATGCCGTACGCGACCGACAGGCCGAGGCCCGTGCCCCGGCCCTGGGGCTTGGTCGTAAAGAACGGCTCGAAAATCTTGGGCAGGTCTTCCTGCCGGATCCCCGTGCCGGTGTCGCTGAACTCCGCCATGATCTCGTCCTTGCGCTGCGGATTGCGATGTGTGCGCACGGTGAGAACGCCGCGCGAGTTCATCGCGTCCATCGCGTTCAGCATCAGCGCCATGAAGCACTGCACGAGCCGCTCCGCGTCGGCCTGGAACTCCGGCAGGCCCTTCTCGAGTTGCCGCTCGATCGTGAGCCACTTGAAGCGCTCATGATGCTTCAGCAGAAACAGCGTCTGCTCGATGATCGCGTTGATGTCGGCCGCTGCCTTGTGGCCGCTCTTCTTGGGCCGGGAGAAGTCAAGCAGCCCTTCGACGATACGACGGCAGCGCTGCACCTCCGTATCGACGATGTGGAGATACTCCTCCTGCGCCTTCCGCTCCTGCTCCGGCAGGTCGGCGACGCGCAGCCCCAGCGCTTCGCTGCAGGCGAGGATCGTCGCGAGCGGATTGTTGATCTCGTGCATGACCCCGGCGGCCAGCTGGCCGACGGCGGCGAGCTTCTCGCTTTGCGCCAGGCGCTGCTGAGCCTGACGCCAGGCGGTGACATCTTCGCCGATGGTGATGACGTGTGAGATGTCTTCGTCATCCATTCGCATCGGGATTTTGGTGATGCGGTAGTGGCGCGCTTCGCCGGTCGTCTGCGAATCCATCTCGACCGTCTGGATCTCGCCCGTCTCGAACACCCGATCAAACTCGAGCTTGAGCAGCTCGCGCGGTTGACGGTCCAGAACCTCGAACACTTCGCGCCCCAGCGCGTCCTCGCGCGACACACCCTGGGTGCCCGCCTCGCGTTTACGGTTCCACGCCCGGATGCGATAGCCCCGATCGATCACGTACAGGCCGACCGGAAGGGAGTCGATGATGCGCGCGGCGAAGTTGCGCTGGGCTTCAAGCTCGCGCGTGCGGAGGGCGACCTCCGAGGCGAGGTCCTGGGACAG
>DATGVC010000016.1:0-2063 GCA_035300745.1 Gemmatimonadales bacterium
CGCCGCCACCGCCGTCGCGCAGCAACCACCCGCGCAGCCAAAGCCGAAGCCCGCCGCGCAGCAGCAACCTGCGCCCCAGAAGCCCGCCGCGCAGGCCGCAGCCAGCGCCAAGCCCACAGTCGCGGGGACGTGGGCGATGGAAAACACGGTAAAGACCGCCGCCGGCAACGACACGGTCGTAACCTCACTGCTGACCGCCACTGCCGATGCGAACGGCTGGGTGACCCACCTCGCGGGCCGCGACGCGATCCCAACTCGGGTGGTCGCGATGGGCGGCGACAGCGTCGTCACCGAGGCCGGGCCATTCCAGAGCGTCGTGCGGCCGGGACAGACGGTCACCACTCGTGAGACGCTGCATTTCAAGGACGACGCCGCTTGGGGCACGATCGAAGCACGCTACTCGAACGGTGAAGTCGTAAAGGGCACGGTCAAGGGCACCCGTAGGAAATAACCTGCTCGCTGTCTCGAGCTTCGGGCTTTGCGCCGCGCTTGCGGTGCAGAGCCCGTTGCGTCTTTTCGATGCACGTGGGAAGGTACGGTAGGATGGATCTCGTCACCTTCGGCGAAGCGATGGTGCGGCTGACGCCCCCGGGGGGGGCGTTTCAGCGGCTCGAGCAGGCCCACAGCTTCGACGTCTACGTCGGCGGCGCCGAGCTGAACGTCGCCGCTCTTGCCGCACGGCTCGGCGTCAAGTCGCGCTGGGTGTCCCGGCTTCCCGACAACGCGCTGGGGCGCATGATCGGGGCCCGAGCCCGCGAGCAAGGCGTTGACGTGCACGTCGAGTGGACCGCGGAGACCCGAGCGGGTCTCTATTTCGCGGAGCTTGGCGCCGCCCCGCGCGCTAGCAGCGTGTTGTACGATCGTGCGGGGTCCGCGATCAGCCGAATCGCTGCCGGCAGCGTCGACTGGGGGTCGGTGTTTGCCGGAGCGCGCTGGTACCACGTCAGCGGGATCACGCCGGCGTTGAGCGACGGTGCGGCCCAGGTCACCGCGGAGTCGCTCGCCGCGGCAAAAAGAGCGGGCCTCACGGTGAGCTACGACCTGAACTACCGCAGCAAGCTGTGGAGCGCCAAGCAGGCGCGCGCGGTGCAGGAGCCGCTGATGGAGCACGTGGATGTGCTCATCACGACGGAGGAAGACGCGCGGCTGGTCTTCGGCAGCGGTGCCGAGTCCGCGGAGTCGCTCGCGAAGCGGTTCGACCTCAGCGCGGTGGCAGTCACACTGCGGGACGATCCGCACGCCGCGATCGCCTTTGCGGACGGGAAAATCCACACCGCACCGCGCCAAGAGGTGCAAGTTGTGGATCGGTTTGGCGCCGGTGACGCGTTCAGTGGCGGCCTCATCGTCAGTCGCCTCGAGAATCGCGGCTGGGACGAGGCCGTCCGCTTCGCGACCGCGACGTCTGCGCTCAAGCTCACTATCCCGGGCGATTTCTGCCTGGTGACCCGCAACGAGGTGGACCAACTGCTGCGCGGCGCGAGCTCACGAGTGTCGCGGTGACAGCGAAGTCAGTAGCAATGCTGCGTGAGGTTGGTATCATCCCGGTCATCCGCGCCTCCAGCGCGGACGCCGCGGTGGCCGTTGCGGAAGCACTACTGCACGCGGGACTCACCGTCGCCGAAATCACGCTGACGGTTCCCAATGCGATCGATGCGATCGGCGCGGTGGCGAAGCGCTTTCCCGGCAAGATGCTCGTCGGCGCGGGAACGGTGACGGACGCCGAGACGGCCAGACGCGCGGCTCAAGCCGGTGCGGAGTTCATCGTGACGCCGTGTCTGGTCCCCGAAGTCATCGAGGCCGCGCAGCGCGCAGATGTCGCCGTGCTCCCGGGCGCGCTTACGCCGGGCGAAGTCTTCGCGGCATTCCGCCACGGCGCTGACATGGTGAAGGTCTTTCCGGCGCAGAGCGTCGGCGGAGCGGCGTATCTGCGGGCGCTGCACGGGCCGTTTCCCGACATTCCGCTCGTCCCGACTGGCGGCGTGACGCTCGAGAACCTGGCGGAGCTGTTCCAGGCGGGCGCCGCGGCCGTCGGTGTCGGGACGGAGCTGATCTCACAGGACGCG
>DATGVC010000017.1:0-14017 GCA_035300745.1 Gemmatimonadales bacterium
ACGGCGAGCACCGACGTCGCGACCGCGCGCGCAGCCCCGCTGTCAGGCGAGAGCCAGGCGGCAACGGTGGCGGGCAGTAGCCCCACGCCGGTCATCAAGGCGTAAATCAGCGCGGGCGCCTCGAGGTGCGTGCTTCGAACCAGAAAGGCGCGTACCGCCAGCGGCACCGCCGGAGGCACCACCGCCTCCGCGATCGCCCGCACCAGCGCCGCCGCATCAGCGAAGCGCGCCCATGCTTCCTTCGCCAGGCAGCGATCGACGATCTGCGCGACGCGCGGCGGCACGTGAGGAGCGACCGTAGCGAGCGGCGGCGCCGGCTCGAAGATGTGCTGCGCCAGAAGCCGGGCGTCGGTCGTCGCGTGAAACGGCAGCCGGCCCGAGAGGGCGTAAAAAGCGACGACGCCAAGCGAGTACAGATCACTGCGCGCATCGACGGCATCGCCCCGCGCCTGCTCCGGACTCATGAAACCGGCCGTTCCGATCACGTCCCCGCGCGGCGCCGAGGGACGCCCCAGGCGCGCGGACCAGGCGGAGACCGGACTCGCGTGGGCGATGCCGAAGTCGGAGAGTAGGGCTCGTCCGGTAGCGGCGTCGAGCAGGATGTTGTCGGGCTTGACGTCGCGGTGTACGACGCCGCGCGCGTGGGCGTACGCGAGGGCCTCGCCGATGTCGCAGACCATTCGCGCCGCCTGATGGGGATCCAGCGGCCCGCGAGTCGCGACGCGCTGCGAGAGCGTTTCGCCCGCCACGTACGCCATCGCGAAGAACACGAACTCGCCGATCTCGTCCACCGCGAAGATCGGCACGATGTTCGGATGCGTCAGCCCGGCCACCGTGCGCGCCTCACGCAGAAATCGCTGGCGGTTGGCGTCGCTGGCGGCGAGCTCGGGGGGCAGCACCTTGACCGCGACGCGGCGGTCCAGCCGCCGTTCGCGGGCGAGGTACACGTGGGCCATTCCTCCCCGCGCGATCGGCGCCTCGATGTCGTAAGCAGCGGCGAGCGCCGCGCGCAGCTCGAGCAGGGTCGGGTCGGTGGACTCGGCCATGAGGCACCAGCATACCCGCGGGCCGCGCGCAGGTTCGGGTCGGGTGTATCGACCACTGCTGGACACTGGCGCCATTGTAGGGGCAGATTGTGCCGCCTATGACGAGCATCCCCGCGGCCCATCCGGCACCGGCGCCTGCCACCGCAGGCGCAACGCACCAGCCGTACATTCCGGCCTCGCAGGCCCCAGCGGAGCTGACGCTGCGCGCCATCGTGCTGGGGGTTGTGCTCGGCCTCATTTTCGGCGCGTCCAACGTTTACCTGGCGCTGAAAATCGGGCTCACCGTCAGCGCGTCGATCCCCATCGCGGTGCTGTCGATCACGATTTTCCGCTGGCTGGGTCGATCCACGATCCTCGAAAACAACATCGTCCAAACGACGGGATCCGCGGCGGATTCGGTATCGGCGGGGGTCGTCTTCACGATCCCCGCGATTTTGTTGATGGGCTACGATCTCGACATCTCGCGCGTCACCATCCTGGCCATCGCCGGCGGCTTGATGGGCGTCCTGATGATGATCCCCTTGCGGCGCGCATTGATCGTGAAGGAGCACGGCAATCTCCCCTACCCCGAAGGCACCGCCTGTGCGGAAGTCCTGATCGCCGGAGAGCGCGGTGGGATCCACGCCAAGACGGTGTTCCAGGCGTTCGGGATCGCCTTCGTCTACAAGTTCCTGATGACCGCCCTGAAGGTGTGGCAGGAGTATCCTGGCAAGGTGATCCGCTCCTACCAGGGCGCCGAGGTCCGCGTCGAGGCGAGTCCGGAGCTGATCGGCGTCGGCTATATCATCGGGCCGCGCATTGCCGGCTATCTGTTTGCGGGTGGCTGCCTCGCGTACGTCGTGCTGATGCCGGCGATCAAGCTGTTCGGTAGCGCGATGACGGAGCCGATGTTCGGCACGACGAAGCTGATCCGCGATATGAGCGCCGGCGAGGTGCGTGCGGCGTTCGTGTTCTACATCGGCGCGGGCGCGGTGGCGAGCGCCGGTATCATCGCGTTGGCGCGCTCCCTGCCGACGATCGTCGCGGCGTTTCGCGCGGGTTTCGCCGACATGCGCGCCAGCCGTCTCGGTCAGGCGGTAGCGGCGAAGCTCCGCACCGATGACGATCTGCCCATCAGCGTTACCGTCGTCGGCTCGATCGTGCTCGCCGTGGCGATTGCGCTGTTGCCGCAGATCGGCGTGAACCTGCTCGGCGGCATCCTGATCATCATCTTCGGCTTCTTCTTCACAACCGTGTCATCCCGCATTTGCGGGCAGGTGGGGAGCTCTGCGAACCCGATCTCCGGCATGACGATCGCGGCCCTGATCGCGATCTCTTTCATTTTCTTGCTGCTCGGCTGGAACCAGATCGATGATCGCGTGCGTGCTATCTCGATCGCCTGCGTGATCGCCGTGGCAGTCGCGAACGGCGGCAACACGTCGCAGGATCTCAAGACGGGATTCCTAGTGGGAGCGACGCCCAGGCGCCAGCAGATCGCGATTCTCATCGGGGCGATCGGATCGGCCCTCGCCGTGGGCTGGACACTCACGTTCCTCAACCGGGCATACAGCTACCCGGTCCCGGAGATGCGGGCCGGCTTCGTAGCGCCAGCGAGCGGCAAGAGTCCCGACGGCAACGTCGTCGTGCATACCGCGACGATGTCGCACTTCGGGATCGGGGGCACGGACTCCATCGACAACAGCTCCTATCAGGTGATTCGCGTCTACGTGGAGACGCAGGGCGTGCCCCCGGGCAAGTACCTCGTCGATCCAGCGTCGCACGAGATTCGCTACGTCGTGGATCCCGGCATCGGTGGACGCATTCGCGAATACCGCGGCCACGAGCTGAAGCGCCTCGACTCGCCCAAGGCGACGCTGATGGCGCTGATCACCGATGGGATTCTCACGCACAAGCTCCCGTGGGGACTGGTGCTCATTGGCGTCTTCCTCACGATCGCCATCGAGCTGATGGGCGTGTCCTCGCTGCCGGTCGCCGTCGGCGTGTACCTGCCGATCACGACGTCGGCGGGCATGTTCGCGGGTGGCATCGTCCGCTGGCTCGTCGAGCGCCGCAGTCGATCCGAAAACCGGTCGCTGGCGGAAATCGAGTCGGGCCGGGGCGTCCTGTTTGCGAGCGGCTTGATTGCGGGTGGCGCGATCTGCGGGATCGCCGTCGCCGCGATAGCGGGTTGGGGGAGTGCGCGCGGTATGGCGGCCGATTGGCTCGCCGAAAAAATTCCCCTGTATCATGTGTTGGGCGGCTTCGCGACGTCCGCGCTCGTCGGCCTGATCATGTTCACCATTCTGGGGTTCTTGCTGTACCGCACGGGCCGCCGCCGACAGTAAACATTATAACGACACTATAACGACACTTAAACGACAGCGTGACCATCCAGACCGTCGGATTTCTCAAGCAGCTGCTCGACACGGCGGGGCCGTCGGGGTTTGAGCAGGCGCCGGGCCGCGTGTGGCGCGACGAGGTCGGCACCTTCGCCGACAGCGTGCGTGCCGACGTGCACGGCAATTCCGTGGCCGTATTGAATCCCAAGGGAAAGCCGCGCGTGATGTTCGCGGGGCACATCGACGAAATCGGCATCCAGATCACGCACATCGACGACGAGGGCTTTCTCTACTTCAGCGGCATCGGAGGCTGGGACTCGCAGGTCCTCGTGGGGCAACGCGTGTTGATCCTGACTCGCGGCGGCCCGGTGCACGGCGTGGTGGGGAAGAAGGCGATCCACCAGCTGAAGAAGGAAGACCTGGACCGGGTGACGAAGGTGATCGACCTGTGGATCGACATCGGCGCGGCGAGCCGCGACGAGGCCGCGGGGCGGGTGCGGATTGGCGACGCGGGGGTGTTGGACAGCCGGGTCGAAGAGTATCCTAACGGCCGCATCGTGTCCCGCAGCCTCGATAACCGCATCGGCGCCTTTGTCGCGGCGGAGGCGATGCGCCGGCTCGCGACCGAGCGGCCTCCACATGCCGCCGTGTTTTCCGTCGCGTCGACGCGCGAGGAGATCGCGTGGACCGGGAGCGGCGCACGGACCAGCGCGGTCGGGATCGAGCCCGACGTGGCGATCGTGGTGGACGTCACGCACGCCACCGACTATCCGGGCGCGGACAAGAAGCACTCGGGCGATCACAAGCTCGGCGGCGGCGTGGTCCTGAGCCGCGGCTCGTCCGTGAGCTCCGTGGTATTCGATCTGCTGGTCGAATGCGCCGACCAGGAGAAGATTCCTTACACCATCCAGGCGGCGCCGCGCGACACGGGCACGGACGCTGACGCGATCTACAACGCGATGCGCGGCATTCCCACGGGGCTCGTGAGCGTCCCGAACCGCTACATGCACAGTCCCAACGAGATGGTAGCGCTCGACGATCTCGATCGCGCTGCCGATCTGCTCGCCGCGTTCGCTCGTTGGCTCGAGCCCCGAATGGATTTTATTCCGCGCTAATAGCAACACGAAAAAAAAGGGCCCCGGCGAAATTGCCGGGGCCCGATGCTAGGTCAGGAGTCCAGGGGTTAGATCAAATGCTCCCCGAAGTCTTTTTTCACCACCCAGGTAGCAAACTGGCTGGGCAGGATCGTAAAGCTGTACCCCAACCCACCACATCCCGTCGCTACCGCGCCCGTGGGCGCCGTTGGCTGGTAAGCGGCCTGCGCCACGACGCACGTGCTGTACGTGCCAGGCTGTAGCGCATCGAAGATGAAGTTACCTGACGCATCCGTAACCTTTGTGGCTATAACCAGGCCGTTGGCGTCAAGCAGCTGCACGGTCCAACCCGGTAGCCCCATCTCAAAGGCAAATGGGTCGCGAATGCCGTCGGGGATGATGTCATTCCACACCATGCCGTGCACCTCGTTGATCCCAGGTGCCGGGGGTGGCGGCGGCGCCGGAGGAGGCGGTGGCGGCGGTGGCGGCGGCGCCGGGGGCGGAGCCGGAGGAGGCGGCGGAGGCGGCGGAGGCGGCGGCGGAGGAGGCGGCGGTGGCGGCGCCGGAGGCGGCGCGGGAGGAGGCACCACAGCGGGCGGAGGCACGGGCGCCGGGCACTTGTTGGCCTGGGCCTGGGCGACCGCAGCAGCACCACGTTGGCTGTTGCCGTTCTGGCCAGCCTGCGGAGTGTTCTTGCACTTGTTGGCCGCGCTCTGACCCTGAGCCGCAGCCGCTACGAGCGGCAGCGCCAAGAGTCCGAGGACGACTAGTGTAACACGAACGCTTTTCATGATCTCTCCTGACCGAAGAGGTCGTGGTTGTTAACAGCACGACCCATACGGGCAAGAACCGCACCCATTCCCGCGCAGCGCGCATAACACGTCCTGGCGCAATGACATAGAGGCCAATAGCAGCGCGAAATAGGCTCGTGCAGCTGTCATAATATTTGACGTTGCGTTATGCCGTTTTTACTGCGATATGCAACTGACAATAGGGCATGTGAATCTGCCTATTTTCGCTTCACGTCGGCGAGTGCGGATTGAGCGGCGGCGCGCACCTCCTTATCGCCATCATCAGTGAGTCCTTCGAGCATTCCAATCGCCGCTGGGGTGGCGGCGATACGCAACGCTTCTACCGCCGTTGCCCGCAGCGCCGCCGGCTTTCGGCCGAATAGTCGGCCGCCCGGCTGCGCGAACTTGATGAGCGCCTGCACCGCCGCGGAACTGCCGATGCGTCCCAGCGCGAGGATCAACTCGCGTAGCACACCCTCATCCTCTTCCTCTTCCATAGTGACGACCAACGGCATCGCGAGCGCGTTCGACTTGCGCCCGCCTACGCCGAGCGCCGCCTGCATGCGGACCTCGGGGGACTTGTCTCGCAACGCGCGGCGCAGCGGCTCCGAGGCCGCGCTCGATCCGATCTTCGCCAACGCCAACGCGACCGCCTTGCGGACGCGTTCGTCGTCATGGTCGAGCTGCTGGGCGAGCGCCGGCACCGCTTCGTCCAGCGCGAGCTCGCCCGCGAGCTCGGCCACGTTGCGTACCACGAACCATTGGTGATGTCCCAACATGTGCACCAGCTGGTCCGTCCCTTCCTTCATTCCGGTCAGCGCCATGAAAATGCCGCGGCGTTCCTCGATGGTCGGGGCCGCCACGAGCAAATCGAGCAGCACCTCGACCCCGTCCTCGCCTGCCCTGCGCAGCGCGAGCAGCGCGTCCTCCCGCTCCGCGGGATCATCCGCCACCTCGGCGATCGCCTCGAGCAACGCCTTGCTGTATATGCGCTTCAATGCGATCGAATACTGGCGCCGGCGGCTCGCGTCGCTCACCTGTTGTTCGGCGCGGACGATTCCAGCGACGATCATCAGCGCCTGCGTGATGCGCTGCGCCTTCATCGCCGTCTCGAGCTGGCGACCGAGGATGGCGAGTACCTCGCCGACGTGTGGCCCCTCGGGCTTTGCCTGTAACTGCGCCAGCAAGTCCGCGGTCGTCCGCGTCGCAGCGGTGGACGGTGAGAATCCGCCGCCGTGGGCGGTCGCTTCGCGGACGATGTCTGGAATGTCTTCAGTCCCGCTCGCACGAGGCTTGGCCGGGGACGCTGGCGGCGTGCTGAGCGGAACAATCGGCGTTCCGAAGACGAAAGTCTGCATCCTGACGGAGACGTGTGTCGCCCCGCTTGCTCGCAGGCGGGACGCGATGTCCTCATCGCCGGGCTGATCGGCGAGCACGCGCAGCAGATCGAACATCTCGGCGACCGGGGGATCCGCCGGAACGGCGATCTCTTTCACGGAGTGAAATTCGAGCCGCTGCAGCAGTGGAACGGCATCCACCGCCGCGCCATTCACCAGGAGACGTCCATCCTGCGCGGTGATCGTCACACCCTCGATCTTGAGCATGACGGCCAGCGTTCGAAACCGCGCCTTCTGTTCCTCTTTCGCTCCAGGATCGCGAAACAGGTCCAGAGTGCGCGCGAACAACGCGGCGACGTCCTGCGGGGTGGCCATGGGGAGCCTGAATCTATAGAGTACCTCTCATGATCGCATTGCTCTTGATCACAACGGCCTTGACGGGCAAGCGGACGTGACAAAGAGCGCCGTTTCGGAGGCTGCAAAGGTCGTCCGCGCGCTGCGCGCCGCGCATCTGCACGACGAGGGACGTGAAGCGCTGCTGCAGATGGCCTGCGAGCGCATGCAGTCCTGGGGGCCGCCCTACACGTCTGTCTACGCCTACATGCTCCACGGCGACGAACTGGCGCTCGAGGCGCATGCAGGCCGGGACACCGAGCATACGCGGATTCCGGTTGGTCGTGGCGTGTGTGGCACCGCGGTCCGAGAGAAGCGGGACCAGAACGTCGGGGACGTGAGCGCGATCGGAAATTATCTCGCCTGCAATGCGTTCACCAAATCGGAGCTGGTGGTCCTGATCCGGCGCGGCGATCACATCCTGGGACAGCTCGACATCGATTCCGACGTGCCGAATGGCTTCGGGGAGCGCGAGCATGCCGATGTGAAAGAAGTGGCTGACGCCCTCGCGGTGCTGCTCTAGCCGGTCGTTCCGTGTTCTTTGAAGTAAACGGCGTCCGGCTGCTCTCGCGCCGAGTCGGTGCCGGTCCACTGGTTGTCGTGCTGCACGGCGGTCCGGGGGCGAGTCACGACTACCTCCGGCCGCAGTACGATCTCCTCGCGCAGGGTCGCTCTCTCCTTTATTACGACCAGCGTGGCGGCGGGCAGTCGCCTGTGTCGCGTGACACGCCGGTGGGATGGCGCGAGCATGTCGCCGACCTGGAGGTGATACGCGCGCAGCTCGGCCTCGAGCGGCTGACGGTGTGCGGGTACTCCTGGGGCGGCTTGCTTGCGGTGCTGTACTTCCTCGAGCATCCGGAGCGTGTCGAGCGACTGGCGCTCGTTTCTCCCGCCTCGATCACCGCTGAGTACCGCCGTCAGTTCGAAGATGAATTCGCGCGCCGCATGGCCGCTCCGGAAATCAAGCACGAACGCGACGCCTTGCGCGCCGGCGGTCTGCGCGAGCGCGATCCCGCCGCGTATCAACGGCGGGCATTCGAGCTGTCGGTCGCCGGCTATTTTCGCGATTTCCACGATGCAACGAATCTCACGGCGTTCCGTGTCACTGCCCGCACGCAGCAGGCGGTATGGGACAGCCTCGGCAACTACGACCTTCGTCCACAGCTGCGAGACATCGCTTCCCGCTTCCCGCTTCCCCCTGCTCTCGTCGTCCACGGTACGTTCGACCCGCTGCCGATCGCCGGTTCCCGCGAGCTCGCCAGCCTGCTGCGCGCCCGCCTCAAGGAGCTGCCCGTGGGACACTGTCCGCACGTCGAGGCCACCGCCGAGTTCGTGCGCGCGCTGGACGACTTCCTGCCGAAAGCATGAGAGCAACTCCCTTCACACTGGCTTTCGGCGAAACCGAACCTCGGTTTCCAGCGATTGCCGAGGCACTGCAGCAGGACGGAGCAGCGGCCACTGACCGGGATCGCTTCGTGCTGCTCGAACCCGTCGGCCGGCTGCTGCGCGAGATTGTGCCGGAAGGCGCCGGCGCGGACGCGCTCGAGGCGCACGTGCTGCTGCTGCATCACGCGTATCTGTTCTGGGCCGCCGAGCAACGTGTCTATCAGATCAGCGACCAGGCGCTGCGTCGAGCCATCGCCGAAAAGCGAATCACCACGCGGCTGCCTCATGCCGCGCAATATCTGCAACTGCCCGAGCTGCGCGTTTGGGGCACACCGAATGAAGCCAGCCCCCCCAGCCCCCCCAGCCCCCCCAGCCCCCCGGAACCGCTCGACGGCATGTTCGTGAGCGAGGCTGGGGGGACCGGTGAGATCGCGGTTCTGGCGATCTTCGGGATGCGGCCGGATCGACCAGGCTTCAGCGCGGTGGGACTCGAGGGCCGAGCAGACCCTGAGGAACCTAGCGCCGGCGAAATCGAAATCGCTGCAGCACGCGACGATGGCAGCGCGCCATTCGGTCCCACGCTGGCGGGCGGGACGGCGGCGGGACTGCATTCAGTCGCCAATGCCGGCGAGCTGCTCCTGCTCACCTGCCGGCTCCTGGCGCTGCTAGATTCCGGCTGATCCCATGAAGACGAAAGTCGCGGCGACCCAACAAAAAGCGCGGGCGCGGAAAATCATCGCGCGCTTGAAGCGCGAGTATCCGGACGCCACGTGCGCGCTGCAGCATCGCAGTGCCTTGGAGCTGGTGGTCGCAACGATTCTATCCGCGCAATGCACCGACGCTCGCGTCAACCTGGTCACGCCGCATCTCTTCGCAAAGTATCGCACGGCGGCCGACTACGCCGCGGCCGACCCGCGCGTCCTCGAAAAAGAGATTCAATCGACCGGCTTCTTCCGCAACAAGACCAAGTCCATCATCGGCATGGCGCAGGCGCTGGTCGAGCGGCATGGCGGCGAGGTCCCGCAAACGATGGGGGAGCTGACGGCCTTGCCCGGCGTGGGCCGCAAGACCGCCAACGTGATCCTGGGCACCTGGTTCCGGAAGAACGAGGGCATTGTGGTAGACACCCACGTCCACCGGTTGAGCCGGCTGCTGGGGCTCGCCCGCCAGGACGATCCGGTCAAAATCGAGCAGGAGCTGATGCAGATCGTGCCGCGGGACGACTGGACCTGGTTTTCGCATACGCTGATCCAGCACGGGCGCGGCGTGTGTATCGCGCGGCGGCCGCGCTGCGCTGACTGTGTGCTCAATCGGTTGTGCCCGAGCTCCCAGGTATGAACACGTTAAGTCCCATCGATCGCACGTCCTTGATCGCGACCAGACGGGACATTCACCAGCACCCCGAGCTGGGATTCGAAGAGACCCGCACGGCGAACCTCGTCGCCGACCGATTGCGGGCCCTGGATTACCACGTCACGCCCGGCATCGGAAAAACCGGCGTCGTCGGGCTCAAGAAGAACGCAAGTAAGGATGGCCGCTGCGTGCTCCTCAGGGCCGACATGGACGCCTTGCCCGTCGAGGAGGCAAACGCCGTCCCCTATCGCTCCAGGCAACCCGGGAAGATGCACGCATGCGGTCATGACGGGCACGTGGCGATTGGCCTCGAGGTAGCGCGCCGCCTCGCGCCGCTCGAGCTCGCGGGCAGCGTGAAGTTCGCGTTCCAGCCTGCCGAAGAGGTCTCGAACGGCGCGCAAGCGATGATCAGCGACGGCGTACTCGAGGCGCCGACAGTCGATGCGGCGTTCGGGATTCACCTCTGGAACGACCTGCCGGTCGGCACAATCGGCATCATGCCGGGACCAGTGATGGCGTCGGTGGATCAGTTCGAGATCGAGATTCTGGGGCGAGGTGGCCATGCCGCCGCGCCGCACCAGACGGTCGATCCGGTGCTCGTCGCCGCCCACGTCGTCACCGCCCTACAGAGCCTGGTCTCCAGGCGGCGCGATCCCCTGTCTGAAGCCGTGGTCTCCGTGACGGAGGTGCATGCAGGGCGGGCGTTCAACGTAATTCCTGACCGCGCCGACCTCCGTGGCACGGTGCGCACGTTCGGCGGCCACTTCTTCGAGGATGCGCCGCGGCTGGTCGAGGAGACGGCGCAGGGCGTCGCATCGGCTTTCGGGGCGCGGGCCAACGTGAACTACCGCCGCATGAGCGCGCCGCTCATCAATAATGAGGGGCTGAGCGCGTTGATGCGCGACGTCGCAGCCAGGTTGATTGGGAGCGACAACGTCCGCCAGGGCGTGCGTACGATGGGTGGCGAAGACATGGCGTACTATCTCGAAAAGGTCCCTGGCTGCTTTGCATTCGTGGGATCCGCACCGAAGGGGGGCCGCGCGTCCCCGCAC
The DNA here is from genome assembly GCA_035300745.1 of Gemmatimonadales bacterium. Classification (GTDB taxonomy): domain Bacteria; phylum Gemmatimonadota; class Gemmatimonadetes; order Gemmatimonadales; family GWC2-71-9; genus 20CM-2-65-7. The sequence continues at coordinate 10,771 of DATGVC010000017.1, forward strand.
CACAGCCCCACGTTCGATATCGACGAGGAGTCGCTGGTGATCGGCGCGGAGTTGCTCACGCAAACCGCGATCCGGTACCTGGGCTAGCGATCGTGCCGTCCAATCAGCTGGCTTCCGAACCCTCCGCCTACCTCAAATCCGCCGCTCACCAACCCGTCCACTGGTCGCCCTGGGCGGAAGCGGCGTTCGCCCGCGCGCAGGCCGAGCATAAGCCGATCCTCCTCGACATCGGCGCCGTGTGGTGCCATTGGTGCCACGTCATGGACGGCGAGTCCTACGAGGATCCCGCCGTGGCCGAGATCCTGAATCGTGATTTCGTCTGTATCAAGGTGGACCGCGACGAGCGGCCCGATGTAGACGCGCGCTACCAGCGCGCCGTGCAGGCGCTCAGCGGCCAGGGCGGCTGGCCGCTCACGGCGTTTCTGACGCCGGATGGCGAGGTGTTCTTCGGCGGCACCTACTTCCCGCCGGACAACAACGCCTACGGCCGGCCGGGATTTCGCCGCGTGCTGATGGAAATCGCGCGCGCGTTCCGGGAGGAGCGCGACCGCGTCACGACGAACGCGCACGCGATTCGCGAGCACGTTACGCGGACCCTGGATGAAGCGAAGCCCGGCGCCGTGAGTGCCGATCTCGTCAGCGGCGCGGCCGACCAAATGGCCAAAGCGTTCGACGTGCGCTACGGCGGCTTCGGCTCGGCACCCAAGTTCCCGCACCCCGCGGCGATCGAGTTCCTGCTCGCGCGCTGGCACGACGGCAAAGGCGGTCTGGCTTGGCAGCGCGACATCGTCGAGAAGACGCTCACCGGCATGGCGCACGGGGGCATCCGCGATCACCTGGGCGGCGGCTTCCACCGCTACTCGGTCGATGAGCGATGGATCGTGCCGCACTTCGAGAAGATGTCGTACGACAACTCCGAGCTGCTGCGCGCCTATCTCTCGACATACCAGGCCTTCGGCACGCCGCTGTTCAAGGAAGTCGCAACCGGCATCGTGGATTGGGTGCTCGAGGTCATGGTCGACAAGGACAGCGCCGCTTTCGCGACGTCACAGGACGCCGACCTCACCTTCGGCGATGATGGCGACTACTGGACCTGGACGCTGGAAGAAGCAACGCCGGAATTGACGGCGCGGGAAGTCGCGGTCGCCTCGAGCGTGTTCGACATCCAGGAAACGGGCGAGATGCACCACAACCCGAAGAAAAATGTGTTGTGGTGGAAGCAGGATCCGGCGGGTGATGACGAGTGGCCGGTGTTGCGCTCCGCGATGAAAAAGTTGAAGGCCGCGCGTGATCGAAGGAAGGCACCGTTCGTGGACCGGACCGCTTACGTCAATTGGAACGCGATGATGGCCGGCGCCTTCTTGCAGGCTGGTGCGGTGCTCGACCGGCCGGAGTGCAATGCACTGGCAATGAAAGTTCTCGAACGCATCTGGTCGGAGGCGTGGGATCCGAAGAATGGGATGTCGCACGTCCTCGGCAGGCCGGAGCCGCGCGGCATGCTCGACGACAACGTGCAAGCCGCCGCTGCTTTTCTCTACGCGTACGAAGCGACGGGAGAGCCCAGCTGGCTGGAGCGGACGATCGCGGTGATGACGTACTGCGCCAGGGCGCACGCCGACCCGAGTGGCGGCTACTTCGACATCGCCGCGACCAACGGCACAGCTTACCTCGCGACCCGCGCCAAGCCGGTCCAGGATGCACCGACTCCTTCTGCCAATGGCGTCGCCGCGCTGGTGCTGGCGCGTCTCTGGGCGCTGACCGACAAGGCCGAGTGGCGAGAGCAACTCGATCGCCATCTCGGCGCGTCCGCAGGTAGCGCGCGCGAGTTGTCCTTGCACGGATCCACGTTGCTGCGCGCCGTCGACTGGGCGGTGCACCCGGTCACGCGCATCGAAGTCCGAGGGCCGAGCGGTGACGGGCCGGCGTGCGCCATGCATTTGCTGGCGTTGCAGACCTACCGGCCACGCAAGATCGTCGTGCGGAAGATCGAGGCGCGCCCCGCCGCGACGGTTTGCGTCGGAACTACGTGCTCGATGCCCGTCTCCACCGCGGAGCAGCTCGCGGGGCTGCTGGAGGCGTGAACCGCCGCACCCTCGGCCGCACAGGACTCTCGGTCAGCGAGATCGGTTTTGGAGCCTGGGCCATCGGCGGCAACGCGTTCGGCAACTCGTACGGCGCCACCGACGATGCGGAGTCCACGCGCGCGATCCGCCGGGCGTTCGAGCTCGGCTGCAACTTCTTCGACACCGCGGACGTGTACGGCCACGGGCACTCCGAGTCGCTGCTCGGCGCGGCGCTGCACGACGTCCGCGACCAGGTCTTCATCGCAACCAAGGTCGGGGGCAACTTCTACGACGGCGACGTCCATACGGACTTCACGCCCGCCTACCTGCGATTCGCTGTGGAAAGCTCGCTCGGGCGGTTGCGGACGGACCGCATCGATCTGCTGCAGCTTCACAATCCGCCGATGCGCCTGATATCCGACAGGGCGACCTACGAACCGCTGGAAGAGATGAAAGGCGAAGGGTTAATACGGTTCTACGGCGTGTCCGTACATCCACCGGAGGAAGGCATGGCGGCGGTCCAGGCGACCCTGCCTGACACGGTCCAGATCGTCTACAACTTGGCGCGGCGCGAAGCCGAGGCCACATTCCTACCCACGGCGCAGGCGGCGACCGTCGGCGTAATCGCGCGCGAGCCGCTCGCCAACGGCTTCCTGGCGGGCCGGTATCACGCCGACAGCACATGGCAGCGCGGTGACATCCGCAGCCGCATGCCGCGGCCTTACGTGGCACAGCTCTCCGCGCTGGGTCAGCGCGTGCGCGAGCTGGCCGAGAAGTCGGGGATGACGGCGTCGCAGCTGGCGCTGAAGTTCGTGCTCGATCGCACGGAGATCGCGTGCGCGATCGTGGGCATGAAGACGGTGCAGCAGGTCGAAGAAGACCTCAACTCAGGGGTGTAGATGCCGAACAAGAAAGCGGTGATCGAGACCAAGAAGGGTACGATCGAGCTGGAGCTATTTGCCGACGAAGTGCCCGGCACGGTCGCGAATTTCGAGAAGCTGGCGAACGCGAGCTTCTACGACGGGACCAAGTTCCATCGCGTGATTCCGAATTTCATGATCCAGGGTGGGGACCCGTACTCCAAGACCGGCAAGGGGCCGGTCGGCACGGGGGGCCCGGGATACACGATCAAGTGCGAGACACAGAAGAACACGCACAAGCACGTCGCGGGCACGCTCTCCATG
>DATGVC010000018.1:0-5551 GCA_035300745.1 Gemmatimonadales bacterium
AGCGCGAACTGGCAAAGACGTGGAACCGAGAAGAGGCCATTCGGGAGCTGGCGCGGGGGCGGCTCGAAGTGATCGGACCGACGACCGCCTCGGACATCGCCGATGCGTTCGGGCTCCCAGCCGGCGACGTGGACTTCGCGCTGGCGGCGCTGGAGCACGAGGGCTTTGCCCTACGCGGCCGCTTCTCCGCCGGAGTCGAGGGAACCGAGTGGTGCGAGCGCCGGCTGTTGGCGCGCATCCATCGCTACACGCTCGATCGGCTGCGCAAGGAGATCGAGCCCGTGGCAGCCGCCGACTTCCTGCGCTTCCTCTTCAAGTGGCAACGGCTCGCCACGGGATCGCGCGCGGAAGGCCCCGAGGGTTTGGCAGCCGTCCTCGACCTGCTCGATGGCTACGAGGTGGCGGCGGGAGCGTGGGAATCGGAGGTGCTGCCCGCGCGGCTCACCGACTACGATCCGCTCTGGCTCGACGGGTTGTGTCTCTCCGGCGAAATCGCGTGGGGGCGGCTAACCGCAATTCGAAATGCGGACGTCGGAATGCGGAATCGCAAGGTTGGGCCTGTGCGCTCCACGCCTATCGCGTTATTTCGACGCGAGCGCGGCGAGATCTGGAAAGCTGGAACTCCCGACGTCGAGCCCGCGACGCTGCCGCTGTCTTCCACCGGCAAGGCGCTGCTTGCGGCGTTCGAAGCGCGTGGCGCACTGTTCTTCGGGGATCTCGTCAACGCGACGGGATTGCTGCGGACCGAAGTCGAGAAGGGGCTTGCCGAGCTCGTCGCGTGGGGGCTCGTCTCATCGGACAGCTTCGCCGGGTTGCGCGCCCTGCTCGTGCCATCCGATCGCCGCCGGCCGCTCGGCGGCGGGTATCGGCGCCGCGGCAGGATCGCGCCGTTCGGCGTCGAGACGGCAGGCCGCTGGGCCCGTACACACGGCCGACCGCCGATTGCCGACGAGCACGTTGCCGAGGCGATCGCCTGGCAGCTGCTGCGCCGCTACGGCGTCGTGTTCCGGCGCCTCGTGCAGCGCGAAACGCTGCTCGCCCCATGGCGCGACATTCTGCGGGTCTACCGGCGCCTCGAGGCACGGGGCGAAATCCGTGGCGGGCGGTTCGTCGGCGGCTTCTCCGGGGAGCAGTATGCTCTTCCGGAGGCAATCGGGCTGCTGCGCTCAACTCGCAGGGAGCAGGGAGCAGATGAACTGATTGCGGTCAGCGGCGCCGATCCGCTGAACCTGGTCGGCATTCTCACGCCAGGCGAGGCAGTCCCCGCGATCACCACGAATCGCGTTCTCTACCGCGACGGCGTGCCGATCGTGGTGAAAGAAGGAGAAGGGAAGAGCGAACGGTTCCTGGTGGATGTCCCGGCCGAAGCACGCGACATCCTGCGCGGCGCGCTGCTGCGGCGGCGGCCGGCACCGCTGGTACGCACCTACTTGGGGAAGAGTAAGGCGGCCGGCTAGGCTTTCAGCTTTTCGAGGTACTTGCTGCGCAGCTTCGCGACTTTCGGTGCAATGACCGCGCGGCAATAGGGCTGGTTCGGATTCCTTCTGTAGTACTCTCGGTGGTATTCCTCGGCGGGATAAAAGGCCTTGAGCGGCTCGATCTTCGTCACGATCGGGTCGTCGAACACGTGCTCGGCCTCGAGCTCACGCACGACGTCCTCGGCGGTGCGCCGCTGCTCGTCATCATGATAGAAGATGGCCGAGCGATACTGGGTGCCCACGTCGCCGCCCTGGCGGTCGAGGGTGGTCGGATCGTGCAGCGTGAAGAACACACCGAGCAGGTCGCGGTAGGAGAGCTCGTCCGGGTCGAACGTCACCTGTACCACTTCGGCGTGTCCCGTCGTGCCGGTGCACACTGCCTCGTAGCTCGGATTGGGTACGTGCCCGCCCGAGTACCCCGAGACGACCTTCGTGACGCCGCGCAGCTGCTCGAAGACGGCCTCGAGGCACCAGAAGCAGCCGCCCGCGAGTGTGGCGATTTGAGTTGTCATGCCTTCATTCTCGCTCGGTCGTCAATAGGCAGCAAAGGTGATCGGCTGACGAATCGTCGCGCGCGCGACACGGCCATTGACGCGCGCCGGCCGATACAGTGCGGCCATGAACACGCGTTTGGACTCGGCATCGAAGACCGGATTGGGGCTCTGCACGATTTTCACTGTCGGCGGCAGGATCCGGCCCGTCGTATCGAGCGTCGCTTCGACGATGACGGTTCCCCCGACACGGAGCGCCTGCATCTCCGGGGCGTAGCGAATCGGCGGATGCGAGAGCAGCGCAGGCTGCTCGTCCACGGCACCTACCACCGCGACGGCGCCAAACGGGGATGACTTCGTGGCCGGCTGGGACGCACCGCGCCGATTGATGCGTATCGAGTCCGCGAGCCGCTTCAGGAACGGCGCGAGATCGACGCCGCGTTCTGTCAAGTCGCGATAGCCCGCCAGTCCGGCATCAAACGACACCGCCGCTAAACTGTCACGTTGCTTGGCGCGCCATGCGAGACCCTGCACGAGTAGTGCGTACACACGTTCTCCGGGCGTCGTCTCGCTGGCGCTGTCGAGCGCCTCGTCGGTGAGGGCCAGCGCACTGTCCGCATGACGGGCGCGCAATTGGTCGCGTGCGGCTCCGACCAGAATCGTCGCGCTTTTCGGCGCCGGTGGCGTGAGTGTGAAGTTGAGATCGATGGTGCTGCGGACGACCTGCCCCTTCACCCGTCCTGGCGTGAACGTCGCCGCGAGCAGCATGTCCCGGAGTGGTTGGAGGAATCCGGAATCGGGTACGTCGAGCACGCGAATAGTCTGCTCTTCGACGTGCCCGGTAGTGTCCACTACGGCGGTAATGAGGGCCTGGCCACCCACGCGGCGGCGACGCAGCGCCGCTGGATAGGCGAGCGAACGTCCTGACTGCCACGCGGCTGGCTGGTCCACCTGGCTCGCGCTGTACACGCGCAGGCCGCGCGACTCGGAGTCGAAGATTACGTCGAGTCCAGGCGCTACTTGATCGAGGCCGTTGACCCGGAGGGGCGGATACAACAGCAGCGCGCTATGGAAATTCTCGCGGGCGAGGCTATCGCTGCCGCGCATGTGTCCGAGAATGGCGCGCCAAACGAATACATGCACGCTATCCATCAGGTACGCCGCGGATTCGAGTGCGCCGCTCAGTGCGGCGTCGGCCTGGTCGAACTTGCGCGCGGTGATGTACGCGCGAGCGGTGGCGATGAGCCCGTCAGTGCGACCCTGCGCGGCCAGTGCGGGGACGAACAGAACGAAGGCAAGTGCGAGGGAATGCCGGCGCAACACGGTACTCGATTATTTCGCCGGATGGACGGCGCTTCGTCAAGCCCCGCCGATCAATGCGTCATCAGAAAGCGCGCCACCACCTGGTTGTAGTACGCTGGGTTGCCGGAATGCGGCGGATGGCCCGCGCCAGGAATGATCACGGTCGTGTCACTCTGCAGACAACGGGCGAGCTCATCGGTGATCAGCTGAAACATGCGCGGGCTGCGTTCGCCCCTGACGAGCAGCACCGGCGTCGTGACTCGCCTGAGCTGGGCGCAGGACACCGTCGGAAAGTACTGCTCGCGACTGGCGAGCATTTCGTGTCGCAGCTCGAAGGCGTGTGCGAGCACGTCAGCGCGGGCCGATGGGGAGAGCTGGTCGAACCGGCCCCGTCCGCTCATGGCGTCGTAGAATGCGCGCAATCCCGCGACCGAGTCACCGCGCGCGAAAGCGGCCCGGGCGGGATCGAAGGAGTTCGTATAGAAAGCGCGCCGCGCCGAGTCTCCCGCTTCGGAGGCGGTGAGAAGTGGGAAGATCGGAGGCTCGGCCAGGACGAGCGAGCGCACGAGCTGTGGATGGTCGAGCGCCAACACGAGAGCGGTGTAAGCGCCGTACCCCGAACCCACGACGTGCGCCGGCGCGATGTCCAGCGTCAGCAGCATCGCCGCCAAATCTTCGGCATGCAATTTGGGCGAATAGATCTGGTCGTCGTTCACCTGAGGATTGGGCGGATGATAACGGCGGCTGTAAACGAGGACACGATAAATTTGCGCGAACTGTGTCTCTTGTCCGTTCCACGATCGCAGGTCCCCCAACGATCCGTGGATGAATACCACGGGGGCAGCCCCACTGTCGCCGATGAGGCGGTAGGTGAGCCGCGTGCCGTTGAACGTCGTGGCGTGGAGCGTACGATCGAACGTGCGGAGCGGTGGAGCCGCCGGTGCCGCGGGCCCGGTTTTCTCCGGGCCCGGGTTCCCGCTGCACGCGACCACTAGCACGCAGCACATCAGGATTCGCATGTCTACAGGATGGTGCTTCGAGTCTCGAAACGCCATTAGCTGACCAGCCATGCTGCTGCCGCGGCGACTTTTTGCTCGGCCCGCCAGCGGCCGACGCTCTCCCCCAGCGCCGCGACCTGGGTCTTCGTTTGGCTCGGAGAACGGCGCAGGGCTTTGCCCAGCAATTCGTAGACCTCGCGCTCGAGTACCACGCGAACGGTCACGCCGCAGTGCTCCAGGCCGTCGACGAGCACGGTGCGGAACAACCGGCCTTCGGACGCGTGCGCACGCATGTGTTGATTGGCAATGGTGGCGGGATCCGTGAGCGAGGCGACGACGACCGCCGCTTTACGCAGGGGATGCTGTTCACGGTATTCATCCAGCAAGGCGGTGATCGTGCGGCGGGAAAAACGCTCGATGCCGTGCACCAGACGGGTGACCTTGGTAGTGTTGGTCTGCGCCGTGCCGAAGCCGGCGTGATACGGTTGCCGCGAGTCCGCCACGCCGGGATCGGACAGCTCGATCACCCGGCTGTCGATGACTGCGGGTGCTTTCCTTGAGTTCGCGATCAGTACCGCCGCAGCCCATCCGGACTTCACCCGAAAGCCAAGCGTGCAGAATTCTCGAGCGCTCATCCCCAATCCTTAGAATCGGGCGCGACGCGGCGCATGGCTCTTAAAAACGAAAATGCGTGCGGCGTGTGGCGTGTGGCGTCGACTTTTCTGATGTCGGTCTGCAACCCCGACACTTCCTCCGCCAAAACATTCACGGTCCCGTCGTCCTTCGCGAGCTTCCCACGAACCAGGACGAACGGCTCGCCGCGCACGGCCGCGCGATAGCGATCGTAGACATCGGTTCGCACGATCACGTTCGTCATTCCGGTTTCGTCTTCGACCAAAAGGAAGACGGTCCCCTTGGCGGTCTCCGGCCGCTGCCGAGCGACGACCAGACCTGCCACCTGACAGTTGACGCCGGCCTTCAGACTCTCGAGATCGCGATTGAGTGTCAGGCCAGGAGGTAAAGCATTACGTACCAACGACAAAGGATGCGCACTGGCCGAGAAGCCCAGCGTGGCGTACTCGGCGAGCAGCCGCTCGTGCGCGGCGAGCCCCCCGAATGCCAGCTGCTCATGGGGATGGTTCAGCGCGAGCTCGAGCTGCCGCCGGCCGCGGCCATCGCCCGATTGGGTTGCCTTGGGCGGCAGCCAGAGGCCGACCTGCCATAACAATTCACGCCTGGTCAGGCCGAATTCGTCGCAGCCGCCGACCCACATGAGTGCTTC
>DATGVC010000019.1:0-17771 GCA_035300745.1 Gemmatimonadales bacterium
GACCCCGCGCGCCGCAGCGCGCTAGGGGCGACGTTGCGCCGTCTGAGTGAACAGGGGCGAGGGCTGCTCATCGCGACTCACGACACGGAGTTCGCGAGGGCGCATGCTGATCGCGTTGTGAGCCTGACGGTCTGACGGCCGGACGGCCGGACGGCCGGACGGTCTGTTGAATGCGCGTTGCACGGGGTTCTTAAATGTTCACGCATGAACTCCTACGAACGCCTGGAGGCGTGGCAGGCTGCTCATCGGTTTGTGTTGTTGGTCTATCGCACGACCCGCGATTTTCCTTCTGAGGAACGCTTTGGCCTATCTTCACAACTCCGGCGAGCTGCCTTTTCAGTTGCCGCCAATATCGTCGAAGGATCAGCGAAAAAGGGCCCTCGCGAGTTCCGCCGCTTCTTGGACATCGCTGTGGGTTCGGTAGCGGAGATTAGGTACACGCTTCGTCTCGTCAAAGACCTTGATCTGATTACCGGCGACAAGTTCAGTGAGCTCGAGACTGAGCGAGACAAAGTGGGTCGTCTGACCTGGGGCCTCTACACCTCGATGCGGCGATCAATTGCCCGCAGTGGATAAGGGCCGTCAGGCCGTCTCGGCCGTCCGACCGTCCTTCAAACCGCGGCCTGCTTATAGACGCCGAAGGTCCAGTGCTGTGGCGACGGGAATCGGGGACCGTGCCATCCGGCGGCACGGAGTTGCCGCGCAATCAGGATGTTCATCAGGCTGTGTCCCACCAGAACAACAGCGCCGCGCGCTTCGGCGTGACCGGTGAGGACCGTGGCGGCTTTCGAGGCACGCTCGCGCGCGCCGCTGAAACTCTCGACGCCGACTGACCAGCCGCAAAACCACGCCGACCGCGCCAGCCATGCCCACATATCCGGCCGCAGGCGAAGGCCGGACCGGATGGCGCACGGCAACTCCGCCTCTCGAAAACACGGATCAATCAGTGGCACCTTGGCTGGCGCGAGCAGCTGCGCCGAGTCCTGCGACCTGCGCAGCGGACTCGTGACTAGGCACTTCGCCATCCGGCTGAGCCGCTCGAGCTCTGCGCTGGGACGGGGAGACGAGTCGAGCGGTGCGTCCGCCTCTCCCCGCAGCCACTCGGCGAGCGCGTGTCCCGGGATCGGGGTTCGAAAATCCCACGCCGGTCTGCCATGCCGTGCGAGGATGATTTGCATCACGGCGTCGTCATCACGCTCCGGGAGCGGAGTCTGAGGCCCAGCCATCCGATCAGCACTGCTGGCAGGAAAACAACGAGGGCTTCCTGAATGAGTTGGCCGGTCAAGCCGGTTGGATCTCCAAGGGGTGTCCACGGAAAGCGGAACCGCTGCGCGGAGAAGGGCGCAAAGAACTCGATGCCGAGGGAATACCGTGAGAGCGCGTCGAGGCAGCCGTGCGAGAGGAGTGCGAGACCGAGAACCAGGGCAACGCGTGATCGCTGCTCTCTCCGCTCGCTGCGGAAGAACACGGCTGTAATGACCAGAGCGCCGATAAGTGCGAAGACGAGCGAATGCGTGATGGCGCGGTGCGCGAAGGGCGAGGTACCAGCCAGGTGCAGCGGCGACCAGAGCACATCGATGTCCGGCAGAGCCGCGCAGGCCGCGCCGGCCACGCACACACGCGTGGCGGGCGGGGCCTGCTGAGTCCAGGCAGCGATGGCGAAGCCAACGGCGGCATGCGAGACGGGTGTAGGCAACGGCGTTCGCTTAAGTCGCGCGCCTCCGCAGGTACACATGGGTCGCGCGATCGCCGGCGACATGGTTCACGGATTCGTAACCCATTGCGGGGAGATCGATGCCGTTGAATAAAGCCTCTCCCCTACCGAGCAAAACCGGCCTGATTGCCAGGTGCAGCTCGTTGATCAGCCCGGCACGCAGATATTGCTGAATCGTCGAGACCCCGCCCCCAAGCCGAATGTCGCGATCGCCCGCGGCAGCTCTGGCCTGTTCCAGCGCCGCCGCCGACCCCGAGCGGATTCTGAAGGTCCTGATCGGGCCCGGCACCGAAGCCGTCGATTGAGACCGCGAAGGTACTGACCCGGAGTTTCGACATTGTGCCTTAATCTACGTCGGAGAACCTCAGCTTCAGGTGCGTGTCAACCCCAGCGCGGCTTCCGCGTCAGTTACGGCGAGCCGCCGAGCCGCACGCTTGACCGCGGGCGGCACCCACCGGGGGAACGGCACGACCCGTTCTTCGTGCCGGCCGCTCGCGGTGTGGATCTCCCGAACCGCCGCCAGGTCGCGCCGAGCGAAGTGGCTCGCCAACCGAACCAGCGCCGGCCACAACCGTCGATGGACGTAGGTGATCTTTCCGCCGACGAGCCGGCACACCAATACGTCGGCCGAGTCGCGCACGGCACGCGTGAGCCAGAAGATTTGCTTTCCTTTGGCATGGCCCCACCAGCTGCCGCGTATGCGTCCTCCCACGACAGCCTCGGCGAGATTCGGGACCGGACCCCGGGCGCTTTCGAGGACGATGCCGTTGCGCTTGACGAACGAGAGGGCTAAACGGCGGGTCACGCTCCGACCGTCCGACTGTCCGACCGTCCGACCGTCCGTCGCAGATCCAGGAACATCGCCACCGGCCCGACCATCGCGAGCGCCAAAATTGGCGGTGATACGTAGAAGGGGCGCAGCAAATCGATCTGGTAGTCGCCGGCAAGACGAATCAGCGTCTCGGCCAGCGCGACGATCGCCACGACAATCATCCGGCCGCCTCGCGTGCTCACCGTGGTTCGCGGATCGGTGACCATGAAGAAGACGAACAGCTGATACATCGGTCCCGTAATCGGCGCGAGCTCGGCGAACAGCGGCCCACCCACGATGAAATGCCGCAGCACCGCAAAGACGATGAAGCAGGCCACGTAGGTCAGCGTGACGTGCAACACCCGAGCACGCCAGGCGATCACCAGGCCGAACGCCCAGATCACGAGATTGGTGCCGAGGTCGTTGCCCCACTGATGGCTGAGGATCGCGACAGAATCGGACGCGACCAGCACGAGCAGCGCGATCGCGAAGTTGCTGGGATTCCACAGGTGGCGGCCGCGATACGTGAGAACGTACTTCGACGCGATGGCGATGAAGGCGCCCAGCGCAAAAGGCCAGAGAATGTTGGCCTGTGGCTTGATCAGCAGCGCCAGACTGATTCCCGTGATGTACGCGCTCGCCACATTCGCCACTCGACCCCGCAGCCACCACGACACCAGCAGCTCGGTCGCCACACACACACCCAACGTCGTCGCCAAGCGCTGATACCCGCCCAGAATGCTGTAGCGCGCCTCCCCCACCACGAGCACCAGTGTGATGAGAAAGACGATCAGATACTTGGGATCGATCGCCGTGGCGACGAACGAGCGCGCCGGTGCCTGGGTCGGAGCGGTGGTCACTTTGGCTCCGTGATCACGTGCAGCTGGTCGATGCCCAGGCCGTTCAACACCTGCGTCTCGCCCGACGGCCAGCGAATCGTCACACTACCCAACCGCTGATCCCCCAAGCCGAAGTGCAAGCGCCGATCGTTCTGACTACAGAACCCCGACCCCCCGTCCACCACCTGGCGCTGGCGCCCTGGCCCGATCTCGGTTGTTACCTCGGCGCCGATGGCGCTGCGGTTGCTGCGCGTCCCCACGAGCTTGAGCTCGACCCAGTGGGCGTTCTCCCTCTCCCGATGGGAGAGGGGGTCAGGGGGTGAGGCTGTGTTGCGATAGAGCAGCGCTCTGCTCCTCTCGTTCGCGATCACGACGTCGAGCAAACCGCGGTTGAACAGATCGGCCATCGCGACGGCACGCCCGTCGAGCAGATCGGTCACGCCCGCTTCCTGTGCGACATCGACCAAACCCGCCTGACCGCGATTCAGCAACACGCGAGAGCGCTCGTACCCTGACAGACTGGCGGTGCCGATCGGCGGCCAGTTCTTCGCGTCTTCGAAGATGTTGCCCTGCGCCCCCGCGATCTTCGACATCGCATACCAGTAGTCGCGCCCCGAGTCTGCCGAAATGAAACCGTTCGCCACGAAGAGGTCGAGCAGGCCGTCGTTGTTCAGATCGCCGAACTGCGCGCCCCACGCCCAGCCTGCATCGGCGGCGACGCCGGTGGCGACTTCTTTGAAATGGCCGAGCTGCTTGAGGAAGTTGAGCCGCAGATTGTTGCCCTGAAACAAGAAGCCCTTCTCGGAGATGTTGGTGACGAAGACGTCATGCTCGCCGCGGTTGTAGACATCGCCGACCGCGACCGCCATGCCGCTCTTGGAGTCGTCCTCGAGCCCCGCCCGCGCCAGCTCGAAGCGCTTTCCCTCGTGGTTCAGGAAGAGCTCTTCGGGTCCATAGTCGTTCGCCAGATAGAGGTCGGGCCAGCCGTCGTCGTTGAAATCGGCCGCGGCGGCCGCCAGCGTCCAGCGCGTGCTGCCCACCCCCATCGAGTCGGTGACGTCTTTGAAACGGCCGTTGCCGAGGTTCTTGAAGAGCAGATTCTTGCCGCCGTTGGACGCGAAGTCCCAGCTCGACTGCATGATGCGCGTGGTCTTCAGGTGCCAGAAGTCGATGCCGGAGCGAAAGTAGCCGGTGATGTACAGGTCGAGCAGTCCGTCGCGGTCAAAGTCGAGCCAGACGGCGCCATTCGAGTTCATCCAGGTGCGCAGGCCGGACTGCGCTGTTACGTCCTCAAACCGTCCGTTGCCGAGGTTGTGAAACAGCTGCGGGTAGCCCCACTTGTAGACGAGCAGGTCTTCCAAGCCGTCGTTGTCGTAGTCGCCCCACACCGCGCCCATCGACACGCCCTCGCCGGCGCGGTTTATCGCGCCGACGCCCGCCGCGGCGGCGATATCGCGGAACGTCCCGTCTTTCTGGTTCAGGTACAGGGCGTTCGAGGCGCCGAAGCGCGACGTGGTGAAGTAGAGATCCGGCCAGCCGTCATTGTTGACGTCCACGACTGAGACACATGCACCCAACGCGCCGATGTGCGGGGCGATATGCGCAACTTGCGGATCGAGCGTGGGGGACTGATGCACGAAGTCGATCCCGCTCGCGTGTGCGACTTCGCTGAGATGGATGCTCTCGCTCGCGCTCGCGACACCGCCCGTCGCGCCGGCGTTCAAAACGACGACTGCCACGATGGCCGCCGCAAACACCGCGATCACAATGAAACGACGCCATGAACGCATGGCCTAAACGATATCCGGCCAGGCAAGGGGGCGTTAGTTTCCGGGTCCATGTTTCGCCAATCCATCTGCTCGATCGGTATGCCGTTGCTGTTTCTCGCCGTGGCGAGCTGCGGCCGCGATTCGACACAGCCGCGGTTCACGCTGCTCTCCCCCGGCCAGACCGGCATCACATTCGCGAACACGATCACCACCAACGATTCTTTCAACATTCAGACGAACGTCTACGTCTATAACGGCGCCGGCGTCGCCGTCGGGGACATCGATAACGACGGGCTACCCGACTTGTTCTTCAGCGGCAACATGGTGTCGAGCCGGCTGTACCTGAACAAGGGCAACATGCAGTTCGAAGACATCACCGAGCGCGCCGGCGTCAAGACCAACCGCTGGTGTACCGGCGCAACGATGGTGGACATCAATAACGACGGATTGCTGGACATCTACGTCTCCGTCTCCGGTCCCGGAGCCGGGTCCAGAGGGGTCGATCGCGCCAACCTGTTGTTCATCAACAACGGGGATCACACCTTCACGGAAGCCGCGCGCCAGTATGGCATCGCGGACACCGGCTTCACCACGCACGCCGTGTTCCTCGATTACAACGGCGACGGCTACCTGGATCTCTTTCTGCTGAACAACTCTCCGCAGGACTTTGCGCGCGGTGCGGCCGACGCGCACCCCCTCGGCGTGCGGGCCAACAGCCCCGCCAGCTACAACACGCTGTATCGCAACAACGGCGACGGGACGTTTACGGATGTGTCCGAGCAGGCCGGGATTCTGCGGCAGATCGGCTATGGCCTGGGCGTCGTCGTCGCCGACGTGAACCGCGACGGCCGGCCCGACATCTACATTTCCAACGACGTCTCCCCCAACGACGTCCTCTACATCAACAATGGGGACGGCACGTTCACGGATAGGGCCGCCGTGTCGCTCAAACACACGAGCGTTGCGGGGATGGGCGTCGACATCGCCGATTTCAACGACGACGGCTGGCCCGACATCGTGCAAATGGACATGCTGCCCGCCGCCGCCGAGCAGCGCAAGCGCATGAGCGGGTACCTCACCTACGGCCGCCGGCTCGACGACCGGCGCCGGGGCTTTCGCGACGACTACGACGCCAACACGCTGCAGCTCAGCAACGGCCTCGCCCCGACCGGCCGCGTCGTCTTCAGTGAAATCGCGAACTTCGCGGGCGTCGCCGCCACGGACTGGAGCTGGAGCGCGTTGTTGGCCGATTTCGACAACGACGGCCGCAAGGACATCTTCATCACGAACGGCTATCCCAAAGCGCCCAACGATCTCGACTATCAGGCGGCGGTGTTCGCCGCGCGCCGCTCCGGAAACCATGAGGCAGCGCTCGAGCAGCTGCGCGAGCTGCGCAGTTACCGCGTGCCTAACTACCTGTTTCGGAACAACGGCGACCTGACATTCAGCGATGTGAGCAAGGCATGGGGCATGGACCAGCCCGGCTTCTCGTACGGTGCCGCCTACGTCGATCTCAACAACGACGGCAAGCTCGACCTGGTCGTGAACAACATCGATGCGCCCGCGTCGATCTACGAGAATGTCCAGCGCGACAGCACCGTACACTTTCTCACGGTGGTCCTCGACGGCGAACCCCCAAACCGCCGCGGCCTCGGTGCGACGCTCATGCTAACGGCTGATGGCCGACGGCAGTACCTCTACCATTCGCCGTACCGCGGCTTCATGTCCACGATGGACGATCGCGAGCACTTCGGGCTCGGCACGGCGACGCGGGTCGACACGTTGTTGGTGACTTGGCCCGACGGACGCTCGCAAGTGCTCACGGGTCTCGGTGTCGATCAGACGGTGACGGTGAAGCAGGTGTCTGGTGTCAGGTGTCGGGTGTCTGATTGCAACCCCAGACACCTGACACCCGACACCAGACACCTGCGCTTCCAGCCCGCCTCTGCCCCACGCTACGCCCAAACCCTTCCCACATCGCCCGATTACGAAGTGCAAGCCCTCCTTCCCTATGAGCCGTCCCGGCAAGGACCTCCGGTCGCGGTTGCCGACGTCAATGGCGACGGGCTCGACGATGTCTTCGTCGGCGGGACGGCCGGCGTGCCGGGCAAGCTCTTTCTGCAGCAGCAGGACGGCAGCTTCGTCGAGTCCTCACAGGGCCAGCCATGGGTGGCAGACAAGGCTTACGAAGACTGGGGCGCGCTGTTCTTCGACGCCAATGGCGACGGCCGGCCCGATCTCTATGTGGCCAGCTGCGGCTATCAGCACACGCCGGTGTCGCGGCTGCTCCAGGACCGGCTCTACATCAATCAGGGTGGCGGGAAGTTCGTGCGCGATCTCCAGGCATTACCGGAGATGATCACCTGCACCGCAGCCGTGGCGGCGGGCGATTTCAACGGCGACGGCAAACCGGATCTCTTCGTGGGCGGCCGGCTCACGCCGCGGAAGTATCCATATCCGACGCGCAGCTATGTCCTGCGAAATGACGGCGGGCGCTTCACCGACGTGACGCCGCAGGTCGCGCCCGAGCTGGCACAACCCTTCGGCATGGTGACCGCGGCCGTCTGGACCGATTTCGATGGCGACGGCCGGCTCGATCTCGTCACCGCCGGGGAATGGATGCCGCTGCAGTTCTTCCGGAACGACGGCACCCGCCTCCAGAACGTCACCGCCTCGGTGGGAGTCGGCCCCACGCGGGGCTGGTGGTGGAGTCTGGCCGCCGCCGACTTCAATCACGACGGCCGTCCCGATCTCGTGGCGGGCAACGTGGGGCTGAACTTCATGTACCAGACATCACCCCAGAACCCGTTCGGCATCTACGCCGCCGACATCACCGGGAACCAGGGGACCGACATCGTCCTGACGCAGCAGGTCGACGACAAGGAGTACCCCTTCTTCGGCCGGGCGCGGCTCGGTGCAGCGATCTACTCCCTCGCCCTACGCGTGCCGCGCTACTCGACATTCGCCGCCGCGACGGTCGACCAGCTGCTCGGCGCCGCGGCGCTGAAGCGCGCGCTGCATTATCAGGCGGATACGTTCGCGAGCCTGTATCTGCAGAACAATGGCGACGGCACCTTCACGCCGGTGCGGCTGCCGAATCTCGCGCAGATCTCACCGATTCGCGGCATCGTGGCGCGCGATGTGGATGGGGATGGGAACCTGGACCTGATCGTCGCAGGCAATCTCGCCGAGATGGAGCCGAACACGACGCCGCCCGATGCGGGCAATGGCCTCTGGCTCACGGGCGATGGTCGAGGACACTTCACCCCGGTCGCGCCGTTCGAGAGTGGCTTCTTCGCGTCCCGGGGCGTGTCGGCATTGGCGCTCATGAAAACGCCTGCAGGGAGCGCCGTGCTCGTGGCGAACACGGGCGACTCCCTGCAGGCGTTTACAATTCGACAGCGCTAGCTCGGGCTTACCAGCCGGTGTTTTGCACCAGCGCCTGCGTCGTTCCCACCTTGCTCAACTCGATCTGCACGGATGGAATCGGATAGAACTTGTACCTTGCCGTGTACGGGACGGCCAGGCTGAGATACCGGATCCGGGTCTTCTCGCTATTGAGATAGTTGTTGACGGCAGTGTCGGCGACGCCCCAACGGCGCAGGTCGAAGAACCGCTGGCCTTCCATCGCCAGCTCGAGCCGCCGCTCGGCGCGAACCGCCTGGCGCGCGTACGCCTGCTGGCCGGTCCAGGGCGCCGTGTAGAGCCCGATCTTGTAGAACGCCCAGGGCGACTGCAGCGAATCGACCGAGGTCACCAGATTCGCCCGCAGCGTGTCCACCATGCGCGTCTTGCCCACGCACGCCGGGTAGCGGTTCGTGACCGTCGAGTCATTACTGCCGCAGCCCTGCGCGGCGATGCCGGCCCGCGTCCGGATCGAATTCACGATCGCCCGCGCGTTCTCGACGTTTCCGGCTTCGACCTCCGCTTCGGCCAGCAGCAACAGCATGTCGGCGTATCGGAAGATGTGAATCGGCACGTCGTTCGTCTGCGTGGCCACCCAGCCGACGTTGTTTTCCGCGTTGGGCGCGCCCTGCTCATGCGCGTTCTTCTTCGGGCTATACGGACCGCTGTAGGACGCGTCCCGAATCCAGCCGCGCTGGTGTACCGACCAATCCTTGTACGGCACGTTGTCCCGGCCGGCGGTCCAGTCGAGCCGCGGATCGACCGCTTGCGGCATCCCGGCATAGGTCGTGTCGACGTTCCAGGTCGCGCTTGACATGGCCAGCGGCAAGCCGGCCGCATCGACCTTGAAGAAATTCACCAGGTTGTACGAGGGCTGATGGAAACCGCAGCACGTGAAGTGGTTGGTTCCCCCGTACGGGAAATTCAACCGCTCGCCCCAGTTCGAGTTCCAGCCGGCCGGCTCTCCGTCCTTGACCGACGCCTGGAACGCGAGGATGGTCTCCTTGCCATTCCGGTACGCCGGGTAGGCGGTCCAGACGTGCTCGAAGCTCGACTCCAGCCCGTACACGTTGCTGGTCTTGACTGCGGTGAGCGTGGTAATCGCCGCGGCCCAGTAGGCGGGGGTCAACGCGGCGCCGTACACCTGCACGCGGCCCTTGTAGGCCTTGGCCGTCCACGACGTCGCGCGTCCCTTGTCGCCGTTGCGCGGAGCGGCTGGGAGCATGTTGGCAGCGCTGTCCAGGTCCGCGATGATCAACTTGATGATCGAATCGGGGCTGGCATCGTTTGGCTTGCGCAGGTCCGTATCGGTCTCGAAGTAGTAGGGAATGTGCCCCCACATCCGATACGCCTCGAAGTGGTAGTGCGCCCGCAGGAACAGCGCTTCGCCGCGGATCTTGCGCGCCTCGCCGGCGGCAAAGTCTCCCGGCTTCGCCGCCAACACGCTCGCCAGCAGGCGCAATGCCGCATTGGAGCGCGCCACGCCCTCGTAGACCTGGGCCCACTTCTGATTCAAATAGCCATCAGCCTCGCCCACGTTCCAGAGGAACGTCTCGATGTCGTTGATGGGCTGTTGATCGCCCAGGTCCGAGCCCTTGTACGCGTCATTGCTGGTGACGCCGCCCCATACCCAGTTGCTGGCGGCGCAGCCCCAGGAGCCGGCGGAGCTGGCCTCGCAGTCCAGCGCCCGGTAAGCGGCGATGAGCGAGCCTTCCACACCGGCCTTGGTCGACAGGGTCGTTTGATCGACCGTGCCCTGGGCGGGCTGGTCCAGGAAGTCCTTGCAGGCGTAGGTGACGCCGGCGACGACCACCAGTCCCGCCATGCCGTACAACAGTCGCTGCCACATGTGTCTGTTCATCGTCTTCCGTCCCTCTGAGTAAAGACGAAGTGCATTAGAAGGTGGTCGAAATGCCGATCGTAATGATCCGGTTGCTCGGATACACGCCCTGATCGATGCCGCGGGCCTCGTCACGAATGTCGCCGGTCGCCCCGCCCGAGTTCGGCACCGGCAGGGAAGGATCGAGCCCCGAGTATCCGCTGATTGTGAACAGATTCTCCGCCTGCAGATACACCCGCGCGGCCGGAATCCAGCGGACCAATGCCGGCGGGAGGTTGTAGGCGACCTGCAGCGTGCGCAGCCGCAGGTACGAGCCGTCCTCGATCCAATAGCTGCTCCACTGCCGGCTGAAGGCGTCGCTGTTATCCAGCCTGGGGTACTTGGCGTCCGGGTTCGTCAGCTTCCCCGAGCAGCCGCGCGTCGGGTCGCAGGGTCCGTTGAGCTGCGCCGAATTGGCAAGCAGATCCTTCGCCACGTTGCTCTGGAAGTAGCGGAACACGTACCAGTACTTCTGGGTGTTGAAGATCTTGCTGCCGTGGGTCCCGAACACGGTGGCGCTGACCTCCCACGCGCCGTGCCGCACCACGAGATCGAGGCCGCCCGTGAAATCGGGATGCGGGCTGCCGATGATCGTCCGGTCGTCGCCGTTGATCAGGCCGTCACCATTCAGATCCTTGAACCTGATGCGGCCGGGGCGCGCGCCCGAAGACCAATAGGGAGCGGCATCCAGCGAATCCTTGTAGTAGCCGTCTGCCACCAGACCGTAGAATGAGCCCAGCGCCTGACCGAGGAAGTTGCGGACGGCATTTTGCTCGCGCACCACCGAGCTCCCCCGCCCGAGGAAGAACTTCTGCACGCCGTCGATCTTGGTGATCTTGTTCTTATAGTGGCTGCCGTTGAACGTCACGCTCCACACCGTGCCGGTGCCGAGGGTGCTGTGGTAACCGACCGAGAAATCGATGCCGTTGTTGCTCATGCTGCCGATGTTGACGATCGGGGGTGCCGCGGAGCCGCCCGTCGCCGGCTGCGGCGGATCGAACAACAGGTTGTCGGTGTTGCGGCGATACACGTCGACGGTGAAGTTGCCGCGGTTGTTGAGGAACTCGAAGTCGAGTCCGACGTTCGTGGAGTGGTTCTCTTCCCATTTCAGGTTCGGGTTCCCGAGCGCGGTGGTCTTGAATCCCGGCTGAATCGTCGAGCCGGTGCCGCCGATATCGTAGAACGTATCGCCACGACCGCCGCCGAACTGATCGTGGATGCGGAACGGGACGTTCTGGTTCCCCGTCACTCCCCAGCCGAAGCGCAGCATCACGTTCTGCACCGGCAGACTCTGGAAGAACGATTCGCGCGAGAGCCGCCAGCCGGCGCCGACCGCCGGGAACGTCCCCCAGCGGTGCGTCGGCCCAAACGTGGAGGATCCGTCACGCCGCATCGTCAGGCTGAGATAGTACCGATCGCCGTAGTTGTAGTCCGCCTTGCCGAAGAACGACAGCAGCGCCCGTTTACTGCCGGAGCTGGACACGTTCTTCGTCGTCGGATCGCACAGCGCATCGTCGATGTAGCGGGAGTCCACGCCGTTGTTGAGGAGCTTGGTGCAGTTGCCCGCCTCGAAGCGGAAGTTGCCCTTGATCGCTTCCTGCCCCAGCAACAGCGTGAGATTGTGCTGGTTCATCGTGCGCGAATAGTTCAGCGTATTGCTCCAGGTCCACTCCGAGAACAGGCTGTAATTCTCGTTGATCCCATCGATGTCCGTGGGCTCGTGGTCCTCGGGCGTCGCCGGCGTGTATCCGTGATACGAGCCCTGATTGAGGTTGAAGCCGAACTTTGTCTTCAGCGACAGCGCGTGCCCCGCATCGACTGACCCGTACACGTTGCCGAACACGCGATCGTTCGTCGCGATATTGTGCTGCGCGAAGCTGGCGATCTTGAGGGGGTTGGTCGTGTTGCCGAGCCCGGTGGCCTTGCCGGAGGCGAAGTTCCCGGCGATGTCATAGATAGGGACCACCGGCTGCTGGAAAATGTTCTTGCCGACGATGCCACCCTCGCCAACGTTGTCGTCGACGAGCCCCTCGGCCCCGTGGTGCTGCTCGCGCGAGACCGAGAGATTCTCCCCGATGCTGGCGCGCCCGATGTTGAACGTGGTGTTGATGCGCGCGCCGCCCCGCTGGAACCGCGTAAAGGCCGCCGTGCCTTGCTGGTCGAGGTAGTTCAACGATACGTGGTAGGCGTTGTCGTCACCGCCGCCCGAGAGGGCCAGGTTCGCATCCCGATACTGACCGGCCCCGAACACCGCCTTCCACCAGTTCGTCCCTGGGCTGCCGGGCATGATCAGGTTGCTCGGAAAGGCATACGTCAACCGATCGACAGTGCTGCACGGCTTCGTTCCCACCGGAGTGCCGCAGTTGTTCGGCCAGATGTAAGCGGGGACGGTGGGGTTGAGCGAGTCGTTATAAATGTTCGTCGGGATCTGCTGGCCGGAATTCACGTAGGCGGCCTTGACCACGGCGAAATAGTCGAGCGAATTCTGGATCAAGATGTCGTCATATCCATGCGTGGGCGTGGCCACGCCGGTCCGGACGTCCAGGGTCACCTGCCGCTGTCCCGGGCGCCCCTTTTTTGTCTCGATGATGACCACGCCGTTGCTCGCGCGTGATCCGTAGATGGATGCCGCCGATCCGTCCTTCAGGACCTGCATCGACGCGATGTCGTCCGGGCTCAGGAAGTTGAGATAGGATTCCTGCACGGGCGTCCCGTCGACGACGTAGAGCGGATCGTTGTTCTGAAAGCCCGTGACGCCGCGGATGCGCACCGTGGAACGCGAGCCGGGAGCTCCGCCCGCTTCGACGGTCACCCCGGGCACGCGCCCGTCGAGGCGCTGCAACACGCTGGTCGAGGTCTGCTGCTGCGCGCTCTCGATGTTGACGCTGTTCACGGAGCCCGTGATGTCGGCGCGCCGCTGGGCCGTGTATCCCGTCACGATCACCGGCTCGAGCACCGCGACGGCAGATTCCAGCGCCACGTCGATTTGGGAGCGGCCCGCAATCGTGCGCGCGCCGCCCTTGTACCCGATGAGGGCGAAGAGCAGTACCCCGCCGCTTGGCGCAGCGATGGAGTATTTCCCGTTCGCGTCGGTCGTGGTGGTCGTCGTCGCCCCGCGGACCTGGACGGTCACGCCGGGCAGACGCTCACCCGTCACCGAGGTCACCGTACCGGAGACTTGCGTCTCCTGCGCGAGGGCCGTGCCGCTCACCGTCAGCGTGAACAGCAGGCCGATTCCGAGTGCAACAAGAGCACGAATGATGTTCTTTTCCATGAACCCCTCCGCCTCCCTCATTCGACGGGTCTCCGCATGGACTGCAAGCCTTCCCGGGCGATCAAGTCTCGATACGTCACCAACACCACGTTGCGCGCCTTGAGGGCCGCGCTGAAGCGCTGCGACGTCAGGGCCGTCAACTCCCCCTGACGGTTCTTGCTCATGTCGGGCAGCGGCTGGTCGGTGTTCATGTCGAGCAGGGCGCCCAGCTCCGCATCGTCGATCCCGACGTGCGTCACCACGGCGTTCAAGCCCGGCTTCAACCGATTGATGAACGCGACCAGACTGTCCGCCTTCCGATCCGGCGCCGCGGCATACTGCGGCGCGTCCATCGCCTCCCCGAAGTAGCCCGACATCCCCAGGCCATATTCCTTCGCCAGCCGCTCCGTCACTGCGCGGAATTCCGGATAGCGCGTGGCGGTGCCCATGTGCTCATCGACGTAGTCGATCTTGACGCCGGAGCGCAGCGCGCGCTCGATCTGGGCCCGCAACTCTTTTTCGACTTCGGCCACGACGGGATGGTGCTGGTGCAGCGCTTCGGAAGAGGAAAAGAAAAAGCCGTTCTCATCGACCAACGACGGAACGGCGGCACTGCCTGTCACAGGACCCCAGCGATAATTCTTCCACTCCGAATTCAACGCCAGATGGATACCGACGGAGACACTGGGATGCTGCTTCAAAATCTCCACGGCTTCCTGGTACCACGGGCAGACGAACAACACTGACACCGAGACCGGCATTCCGGTCGAGACGAGCTGCTGCATCGCCATGTTCACGCTATGGCTCATGCCGATGTCGTCTGTGCGGATGATCAGAGAAACGGCGGTGGGGTTGGTGGTTTGCGCCGATACGAACGTCACCGAGCTGGCCGACAGCATCCAGCTGAGCGCGGTGACGGTTCGGAGTAGGCGCATAGGGACGGCTCCCCGTTGGGCGAACGGTCTCAAACGTGTGACGAAGGCGTAACATGTCCCTGCAGGATGGAAGAACAAGACCCCCACTCCGGGTCACCTGATCAGGCTACAACACGCGGTGTCTGCCGTCCTGCCGTTTACGCCCGTTGATCGGGCGCTTCGGGAGAGATCGGAATTCGGCGAAGACGCGCACCAGCAGCTCCTCGCGGCTCTGCACATGGAGCTTGCGATAGATGCGCCAGAGATAGGTGTGCACGGTATGGGGCGACAGGCCGAGCCGTTCGGCGGTGTCCTTCTCGGAATTGCCGTCGAACACGGCGCGCACGATGCCGCATTCACGCGGCGAGAGGCCGAGACAGCTCGCGAGCGAACGCCACTCGCCGGGAACGAACACCGCCTGGCCGGTCCCAGTCACAACGGTCTCTCTCATGACGTTCCAATATGCTGTGCGCTGCGTTCCCACCGCCAGACCGGGCCGTCGTCGGGATCGACGACCGGACCGATGTGCACGAACCCACATTTCGCGAGGACGCGCGTCGAGGCATTCGCCTCCGGTCGCGTGTGCGCCCGAATGGTTCGCACGCGGGGGTCGCTGCCAGCGAAGTGAATCAGCGCACGGGCGGCCTCGGTGGCGTATCCCCGGCCTTCGCGAGACGGCACGACGCCGTACGCAATCTCCACCATCCCGTCGGCATCGGGCGCGCCTTTGAATCCCGCGCCGCCGACGATCTCGCCCGTGGCTTTCTCGATGATGAAAAAGCCGTGACGCCAGGGATTCGGCCCCTGGCCGACCGCGCCGCGCAGCGCTTCGAGCCACTGCGGGGACACGTCCCCCGAAACATAGAACCCCCGCAGTCCATCCGCGGGGGTGAAGGCGAAGGTTTCCTCGAATCGCTCTGGCTGTTCGATCAGCGCGAGCAGCTGCTCGGGCGTGTACGCGAGCAGCGTCAAGCGCGGCGTGTCGAGCTCGGTGCGCTCACGGCGCGTCGTAGCCAGCGTACTCTCCGGGTTGAATCACATTGCCTTTGTACTGCTGATCGTCGTGGATCCCGATCTTCGACGTGTAGTAGGCGCGGATCGTCGAGCCCTTGATCTCGCGAAAGAACTTCTCCGCCTCCGTCTTGGGATCGGACTCCGCGGCGGCGATACGCGTGAGTAGCGCGAGCCGCTGCTCCGGCGTGGACTCCATGAACGTCTGACCGCTCATCTCGCGCGACAGCGCCTCGACCGCCTGGATCCCCGCGCGCCACTGCTGCGGCGGCTCCGGTTCGAACGATTCGGCGAGGCGCGCGTCGATGTACGCCGCGACACCCGCGGCGCGCGCGCCGCCGGACTGCTGGTCCGTCGGAATGATCATGTCGCTCAACTCGTCGACCAGCGCAAACTCCGCGGGCGTGAAAAACTTTGCCGGCTGCGCGGCAGCGGGCGCGACGTTCCTCAGGGGCAACGCCATTGCCGCGGCCCCCGCTGCGGTCGCCTGGATCATGTCGCGACGTGAGATCGTCATAGGTTCCCTCGCTTGAACTCCTCGGCCAGATGTTCGCAGGAGCGCCATGCCAGCGCCATGATCGTCCAGGTGGGATTCTGGCACGAGGCACTCACGTGACTCGAGCCGTCCACCACGAAGAGATTCTTGACGTCGTGCGACTGCTGGAACTGATTCAGCACCGACGTCTTGGGATCGGTGCCCATACGCGCGGTGCCGAGCTCGTGAATGGACCATCCCTCGGTGAGGATGTTCTTGTCCACGCCGACGATTTCGATGCCCGCCGCCTCGAGCATTTCCTTGCCGGCGTTCGCCATGTCCTCGCACATCTTTTTCTCGTTGTCGCTGAACTCATAATGGAAGCGCAGCACCGGAATCCCCCAGGCGTCCTTCAGCTCGGGGTCCAGGTCCATGTAGTGCTCGTAGCGGGCGAGCACTTCGCCGAAGCCGCCCATACTAATGAAGGCCCCCGCATGTTCGCGCACCGACTTCTTGAACTGACCCCCGAACCCAGGCGTGCCCCACGCGCTGTCCGGGAAGATCGAGAAGCCGGAGCCGCCTTCAAAGCCGTAGCCGCGAATGAACCCCGGCTGCTTGTCCTCGAGGTTCCGGAAGCGCGGGACGTAGAACCCGCCCGGCTTGCCGTCGTCCAACGTGGGAGGCGCTCCCACCATCTCTTTGACCAGTCCCGTGACGCCCGGTCCCATCACATGCTCGCAGAAGTTGTGGCCGACGTGGCCGCTCGAATTGCCGATGCCGTTGGGATGTTGCCGCGACTTGGAGAGCAGGAGCAGTCGCGCCGACTCGAGCGTGGAGGCCGCGAGGATCACCACTTTGGCTTTCGCCGCGTACGTCTTGTGATTCACGGCATCGACGAAGGAAATCCCGCGCGCTTTGCCCGTGTTCGGGTCGACCAGCACCTCGTGCGCGATCGAATTGGTGCGCAGCGTGAGATTCCCCGTGTCCATCGCGGGATAGATCAGCCCCGTGGGCGAATCGAACGCGGCGTGGATGTCGCAGCCGCCCGGCCGCCGGCCGCACGCGCCGCGCCCGAAACATTTGCTGCGGTACTTGTTCTTCACGCCGTCGGTCGTCACGCCGGCGCGATACGGCGTCAGCGTGCGTCCCATCGTGGCGAGACTCTTGCGCAGCTTGACTTCCGCTCCGGTCAGCTTGTTGGGCCGCTGGAACAGGCTGTCCGGCAGATGCGGCAGATTCTCCTTGTGGCCGCTGATGCCGAGGTAGAGATCGACCTTGTCGTAGTAAGGCGCGAGATCGGCGTAGGAAATCGGCCAGTCTTCGCCGTAGCCGTCGTGCGTCTTCCCCTTGAAGTCGTAGTCGGAGAGCCGCAGCGCGAGACGGCCCCAGATGTTCGTCTTGCCACCCAGGAGCCGTGCGCGGACCCACGCGTACTTGGTGCCGCTGTACGGATGGTCTCTCTCGTCGACCAGGATGTTCTTGACGTAGTCCGACCCGCCCCAGCCGCCGACGTACGAGAACACGTGCTTGAAGGCGGCGCCGTTGGCGTAGGGCGGTTTCCGGACGTTGTATTCGTTGAAGCGGATCGCATGGTATCCCGGCGGCGCCTCGCCGCGCCGCGGGTGATCGTACGGCCACTCCATCGAGCGCAGCTCCTGCTCGATCGGGATTTTCTTGCCCGCCTCGAGCAGCAGCACCTTC